>NZ_WYDS01000011.1 GCF_009914765.1 Halodesulfovibrio sp. MK-HDV
GGGGGACAGGCTGCTTCTTAACCTCTAAGGAAGGAGGAGCTGGTTTTGACTCTGCCATATTTCTGGCAGGCTGCTGCGGTTTCTCGCCAAAAGAAGGCTTTTCTGCATGTAATTTTTTATCGTGTTCAGCCTGATTAAGTTTTTCAGCCTGATTACTTTCATCAGACAGTTTTCGCTGTTCAGCTTCTTTATGCGCTTCAGCATCTTCAGCCTTCAATAGCTGCTCAATCTCATCCTGCATCGCAGCAACCATTTCAGACTCTACGTAATCGTCATCAATGGTTGTTTCTACGTGCATACTGTCGCCGGCAGCCTTCTTCAAAGAAGCTTCATTCGTAACTTTAGGCTTTGCTGCTACGCCCAGCTCATCTTCAACATTTTGTGCAACAGGTCTTTCTTCAACGCTTTCCACAATTACCTGATCTTCATCATGCAATATGCGAAATCTAAATTTAGTTTTACAACGTGGACATGTGGCAAGCTGTGCCTTGGACGGAATTGAACTCGCGTTTATGTTTCGAGCAAACTGACATTCAGGACATGTTATAAGCATGAACCAATCCTCTTAAAATCGGAAAATTCACACTCCAAAATTTGGAGCGCGACTGATTCTAACCAATAGCCTTGGCTGGTTGCAGAAAACTGCAACATAGTACTAAATAATACCCTGTAATTGTAAACTATACACTACAAAAGACACAAGGACGAGTACCAGAATTATCACAGGTGGAAGAACACGGGTATATGTTGTTCCGTGTGCACTTTTTAATCCTTTCACGATAATTATCAGCTTCAGCACACCGCCTACCAACGGGCCGACTATCGGAATAATTGAAAGAAGGTCCGCAGTCGCAGCATAGCATAGCACTCGAAGCGTTACGCCCATCCTGCCATTTGCTGCACCGGTTAGTTTAAGTGCCCCGTGGAGTACTGATCCTGTCACAAACAAATAAACTACAAGAATTAACGGGCTGACGAACATAATAGAAAACAGCTCATCAATAGAAAGTGATCCTGCAACTTCCGATGGAATAAGCGGGTTGCCGAAAACACTCTGCCAAACAGTTTCTACAAGCACTGACACAAGAGAGATAATGATAAAGTAACTGAACGGAATGGAGAATTTACCGTTCTTATTCATAATCTCAAAAAACAATGAGGGCTTAAGCAATACACCTTTTATGGTAGCTGAAATTGCGGGGAAAAAGCCCAATTCTTTTACTTCTGCCCATGGAACATCCTGCGGCATACCGTCCAGCGGCTGACCGTCGGTGTAGACCATGCGCAACGGGTCTTCTTGCTCTGAAGTAGACTGTGTTCCATCATTCTTCCAGAATTCGTCATCTGAAAATTCTTCCTGCTCAGGCGCATTGTCTCGGTGGACAGAAGGTGGATACAGATCTTCAGGGCGAACAGGACGCTGTGCTTCGTCAGAAGGCTCGTCCATGCTTGAAGTCTGAATAGACGCAGACGGCTTTGTCTGAGACTTTTCTGTGTCCTGACCTAAAACAAAGTCAGGTTCTTTCTCTTCGACCAAACGGAAACGAAATTTAGAACTGCATTTCGGACAGGTAGCGACAGTCAGATCAGACGAAACTGAGTCCGGATTTACATTACGAGTGTACCCGCACTCTGGACAACGGATTTCCATATTCTATCCTTATATAGTTACGCGACATCCGGCGGCAAAAATAAAAAAGCCGGAGTACTACAAAAATCAAAGGTGTGTGACCTGCATCAAAGCAATATACAAATTCTTACCTTAGGGAAAGAGTAGCCTGCATACGATAAAAAACACGGGGAAATTCACAGAAATAACAGGCAAAACTTTACTCCACTCCGTGCCATGTACAGCTTTTAAGCTGTACGCCAGAAAAATTGAGGCATACATTACAGCGGTAAACGTTCCCGTATACGGAAAAACACTTAAATACAGACACGGTGCAGCATAGCATACACACTGCATTGTTGCAGCATAAGATGCTTTTTTCCCACGCGCTACCCAAAGTAGAGTATGCAAAAAAGCAGCTAGCAGCACCAGTCCGATTGCATAAAATGGCATGAGAACAACCTGCTTCTGCATAATTGCAAGCGGTGTTTCCCACAATGAAAATGCAACAATGACGCTATACGGTCTAAAATAATCTTCTCCGAACATACCGACAAGGTTCCCAAGCCCGATTCGGACAAGCGGAATACTCATCAAAGTAAGAACAGCAAAAAAAAGAGCACGCAATGGTAAACTTTTTCTTTGTTGTGTGGAAAAAAACTTTGTGGGTCTCACATACGGATCTAGAATTGTAACTAGCATATATTTATGGAGTATTGTGTAAAAAAGACGTAGCACGACATGTGCTGGTACATATTGAATTTATGCGGTATACAGATTTTATATCAGTACTAATTACTACTAGCAAAGCTATTCCTTCAGTGGAAACACACGATTAAACAACTCTCTTCCGTACTTTCTTACTAATACCGTTATCTTTTGCTGAATGCAAAGACTGCCTTTCCTACTTTATTGGTTCCAAATTATACAAAAAAGTTTGATTGTATTTAAGACTTCGGAAATTCTTTGCCCTGTGCGAGGTAGTTTGGTAAGGAAAAGCTGCGTCGTTCGTTCGCTCTACGTTCACGCACCAGCAAAATTTTATACATGTTGTTAAAGAGGGGACCTTTCCCTTTTTTATTTTTTTATTGAGGTTCTTCGGATCTCTCATTGGGTCAGATGGCTTTACGCCTTCTCATATTATAAGGAGTCACAATGATAGGCATTTCAAAACTTTACTGTGGTCAGGTTGAACCTTCCGACGCGTTGCGTTACGGCAGGGACTCTGGCAAACTTCCTTCCCACCTGCTGCAGTTTTCAAAAGATAAAAAGCCTGTTGTCGTATGGAATATGACCCAGCGCTGTAACCTTAAATGTGTTCACTGTTACGCACATGCTGTCGATCCTGAAAAGCATGAAGACCTCATCAGCACAGACAAAGGTAAAGAGATCATTGACGATCTTGCTCAGTACGGCGCCCCTGTTATGCTGTTCTCCGGTGGCGAACCACTCGTTCGTAAGGACCTTGTAGAACTTGCAAAGCATGCAACCGACAAAGGTATGCGCGCTGTTATTTCTACCAACGGTACACTCATCACCAAAGAAAAAGCACGCGAACTTAAAGAAGTTGGTCTTTCCTACGTTGGTATCTCACTTGACGGTATGGAAGACGTACACAACAAGTTCCGCGGCGTTCCTAACGCTTTTAAAAAAAGCACTCGAAGGTATTGAGAACTGTAAAGCAGAAGGCCTCAAAGTAGGTTTGCGTCTCACTATCAACAAACAGAATGCTCCTGAAATTCCAAAAGTTTTCCAGCTTCTTAAAGATATGGAAATTCCACGTATCTGTCTGTACCACCTTGTGTACTCCGGTCGTGGTTCCGAAATCATTAAAGAAGACCTCGATCATCAGGCAACTCGTGACGTTGTTGACCTCATCATGGATGAGACCAGAAAACTTCATGAAGCAGGTCACCCTAAAGAAGTTCTTACCGTAGATAACCATGCTGACGGTCCATACGTATGGATGCGCATGATGCGTGAAGATCCTGCCCGTGCTAAAGAAGTCTTTGAACTGCTTCAGTTCAACGAAGGCAACAGCTCCGGTCGCGGTATCGGTTGCATCAGCTGGGACGGCAGTGTTCACCCTGACCAGTTCTGGAGAGAAAAAGTATTCGGTAACGTTCTCGAACGTCCGTTCTCCGAGATCTGGGATGACATGGACATCGAACTTCTTTCCAAAATGAAAGATAAAAAACAGCATGTTGGCGGACGCTGTGCTAAGTGTCGCTTCCTCAACATCTGTGGCGGTAACTTCCGTGCTCGTGCAGAAGCTGTTTACGGCGACGAGTGGGCACAGGATCCAGCGTGTTACCTCACCGACGACGAAATTCGTCCTGAGTAACAGCTCCCCCGCTAAACTATGATTCTACCGGCTCCCGCTGTTCCGCTCTGGAAGAGCGGGAGTCCTTTTATAACTAAGTTTCAGCAGCACAACCAGCCCTACCCTTGTAGCTCGCCGGTTCCATCAACTTCTTGTCACCTCTCCTGCTGAAACAGATACGAACCGATCCTTAACGATCAGGAGGATTCAATGGCTGACTTCTTCAGAGGACGACGTCTTCGCAGCACAGCGGCACTGCGTGCGCTTGTGTGCGAAAATCGTGTTACAGCGCAAGACCTGATTATGCCATATTTCATCGTGGATACTGACGAGTCATCATTCCGCAAAGAAATTTCTTCCATGCCGGGACAATTCCAACTTTCTTTGGACGAATTTGAAAAGCAACTTGCAGAAGCAGTTGCTGCCGGTCTTCGCTCCATCATTTTGTTTGGTATTCCTAAATGCAAAGATGCTACCGGTTCTGAAGGGTACGCAGATGACGGCATCGTACAGCGTGCTGTACGCCTTGCTAAATCCCGCCATCCAGAGCTTGTTGTCATCACTGACGTATGTCTTTGCGAATACACAGACCACGGCCATTGCGGCATTCTTCAGAAAAAGAACGATGACGTTACCGTTGCAAACGACTCCACACTAGAACTTCTTCAGCGTGTAGCTGTTTCTCATGCGAAAGCTGGTGCGGATATTGTTGCACCATCCGACATGATGGACGGACGCATTCAGGCACTGCGTGAAGCATTGGATGATGAAGGTTTCATTAACCTTCCGATAATGTCCTACGCTGTGAAATACTCATCCGCATTCTACGGTCCTTTCCGTGACGCTGCTGAGTCTACCCCGCAAAGCGGTGACCGCAAAAGTTACCAGATGGACCCTGCAAACAGCCGCGAAGCACTTCGCGAAGCAACAGCAGATGTTCTGGAAGAAGCAGATTTTCTCATGGTAAAACCGGCAGGCGCATATCTCGATATTATCCGTATGCTCCGTGACGGTTTTGATCTGCCGCTTGCCGCCTATCAGGTGAGTGGAGAATACTCCATGATCATGGCAGCAGCGCAGAATGACTGGATCGACCTTGACGCAGTTGGAATGGAATCACTTACTGCCATCAAACGCGCAGGCGCCGATCTCATCATCACCTATTTTGCCGAAGACTTTATTAAACGCGGACTGGTACAATAAACATGTCTGATAAAAAAGAATCTCTCTGCGGCTGTGCATCCAAAGATATTGGACGCATTGCCGATAAAGCACCACTTGGTCATATGCACGCTCACAAAGAAGCAATTCTTGATACAGGATTGCCTCCAAAGAACCGCCCTGCAGAAACAGAAAAGCCTGCCGGGCATCCAGAAATGCCAAAAGGCCATCCTGAGGGAATGCCTGCCGGACACCCGCACGGTAAAGCACCCGCTGTTCATCCTCATGGAAACGGTCTTACCGGCTCTATGGCGCGCACTCTTGAAGACGGCTCCCCTTCCTGCAAACTCATTGCATGGGAAGTAACCCGTTCTTGCAACCTTGCTTGCAAACACTGTCGTGCTGAAGCACATGAAGAACCATACCCGGGCGAACTTGATACCGATGAAGCAAAAGCACTGATCGACACCTTCCAGAGCGTTGGTAACCCGATCATCATCTTCACCGGTGGTGACCCTATGATGCGTTCCGATGTATATGAGCTTGTCGCGTATGCGACAGAAAAAGGTTTACGTTGTGTTATGTCTCCTAACGGCACTCTGATTACACCAGAAACTGCTCAAAAAATGAAAGAGTCCGGCGTGCAGCGCTGCTCTATCTCTATTGACGGTCCTGGTGCAGAATTCCATGACGATTTTCGTGGTGTCGAAGGCGCATTTGACATGTCTTTGCGCGGTATCGAATATCTGAAGGAAGCTGGAATTGAGTTTCAGATCAATACGACTGTAACCCGCCAGAACCTTCCATACTTCAAACAGATTTTTCAACTGTGCGAAGAGCTTGGTGCAGTTGCCTGGCACATCTTCCTGCTTGTTCCAACCGGACGCGCAGCGCAGATGGGTGCAGAAGTTATTACAGCAGAAGAGTACGAAGAAGTGCTCAACTGGTTCTACGACTTCCGCAAAACCACAAACATGCACCTCAAAGCAACCTGTGCTCCGCACTACTACCGCATCATGCGCCAGCGCGCTAAAGAAGAAGGTCTTGCTGTTAATGCTGAAAACTTCGGCATGGATGCATTCACCCGCGGTTGTCTGGGCGGCACCGGTTTCTGTTTTATTTCCCACACAGGTCAAGTTCAGCCATGCGGCTATCTAGAACTTGACTGTGGACAGGTAAAAAACACCCCGTTCCCAGAAATCTGGCGCAAGTCCGAACATTTCCGTCAGTTCCGTACTAAAGAAGAATACGACGGAAAATGCGGTGTATGTGAATACCACAACGTTTGCGGCGGCTGCCGTGCACGCGGGTATTCAATGAAAGGTTCACACATGGCGGAAGAGCCATTGTGCAGCTACACACCTCGCCGCCAAAAATAACACAGCCTGTAAACGCCCATATCATCGAGGTCGAAATGGATAAACAACTGGAATCTGCACTGAGCAGCACTGACCGAAAAGTTCTGACAATTATTCAATCCGGTTTTCCGATTGCTCCACGCCCGTATGAAGTTATTGGCGAGCAGGTAGGTATTACTGAAGCAGAGGCTCTGGCGACTGTTCGCTCATTAAAAGAACGAAGAATTATCAGACGCCTCGGCGCAAACTTTAATTCCAAGGGACTCGGCTGGCGCTCTACTTTGTGTGCAGCAAAAGTCCCAGCAGAACAGATTGAATCTTTTGTTGCAGAAGTTAACTCTCACACAGGCGTAACTCATAACTACCTGCGTGATCATGACTTCAACATTTGGTTTACTTTTATCGGCCCAAATTGGGAAACGGTAGTAGAAACCCTTGCAGCAATCACAGAAAAAACCGGTATCGAAGTTTTAAATCTGCCTGCAACAGAACTCTATAAGATTAAAGTTGATTTCAATTTGACGGAAAACGATTAGTCGTCACACTGCACCAACTTTTCTATATTACAAATGGCGCAACTACTAACAAATTATGTAGTTGCGCCATTTACTTATCTTTTCTCTGATAGTATAGAAGGCCATCCTATGCCTCATATTTCAAATCCATACTTTTTCATACTCTTACTGCTACTGTACACAGGCGTAGTGCTCTTTCTTGTGTTCTATTTATTAGTGCATAAAAAGCCTGCATGGATATACAAGTGGGCATGCAACAGAGTAGCAGCTTTCAAAGATTTTGGTAGATTCAGTCCACAGTTTCGGACGAAGCTCTATAGTTCCGGTGCGATCATAGCCATTCGCTTCAATCTTGAGACAGGGAGAGTAAGTGCTATTAACCAGACAGGTGCAGACTTACTCGGAATTACAAAGACCAATAATGAAGTGCATGGCAGCTTTAAACATGGAGAATTTCTTTCACATGAGTCCAGAAAAGGATTAGTAAAAGAACTTAATCTCCATAAGAGAGTTGAAAACTACCCTGCTACATGCGTTGTTAACAACGCACTTGTTAAAATACTCATTACTGCAGAAAAATATGAGAATGGTGATGTTGAAGCAATGGTCATCGACATCACAAAGCACTTCAACATCTATCAAAAAATCGAAGATCAATACCTTTTTCTACAAAATATACTTAACGCTTTGCCTGTTCCGGTATTTGTGCGCGACAAAAGCCATCAATACCCTTTCACCAACCAAGCATTTAACAATACGTTTGGTGATATAAACAGTGACTCCTCTAATAAGTATGCATTTCTGATTCCCCCCGACTTTGAAGAATCAGATGTTCCAACATCTGAGGACTCACAATATCAGGCATCGATTTCATCAAAGTTTCAGGCTGAATTTTCTACTGCCATGAGCACCGGAGTTCATCATTTTGAAGTCCGTAGACGCCCTTTGAAGAAAAAAAATGGACAAATATTCGGAGTAGTCGGAGTCGCAACAGACATCACACATCGCAAACGAATTGAACAAGATTTACGCGATACGACCAAGCGATATAAAAATTTATTTTGGAATGCGGCTGAAGGTATTACAACTGTGCAGCATGACGGTCGCCTTACAGAAGTAAACCCTGCAATGGCTTCGATTTGTGGATACGATTCACCTGAACAACTATTGGAAGAAGTTCATTTCGTCGATAAATTTTGGCGCTACCCTGAGCAACGTGCTGAATACTTGAAAATTGTTCTTGAAAACAAAACAGCAGTTGGTTTTGATTTTGAATTTGTTCGCAGAGATGGAACCATAGGCTGGATGACTATCAGCTCCAGTGGTAAATTTGATGAGCATGGCAATCTTGAATACATTGAAAATATTATTTCTGACATTACCCTGAAGAAACAATCTGAGCTTGAACTTACGCGTTGCGCAACAATCGACAGTACTACTGGGATCTGTAACAGAAATGCTTTAGAGGGACATTTAATAACCCTCCTCAACGCAAAACCTGCCACTCCATTTGCTGTAGTTTTTATTGATTTAAACAATTTCAAACCAGTAAATGACAACTACGGTCACTACACGGGTGACAAAGTTCTAGAAATTATCGCTCAGCGCCTTGTTGCCAACTGTCGTGAAACAGACTTTGCAGCCCGCCTCGGTGGCGATGAATTCATAGTTATTCTCAACGAAGTGAATAACAAAAAAACACTTAGTGGCATTACCGACACGCTGCTGGACATCATTAAAGAACCAATTCTTCTTGGTGGCATCACCCATGTTGTTTCTGCCAGCGCCGGAGTCAGCCAGTATCCGGCAGATGGTGACACAACCGCAGACTTACTTAAAGCTGCCGACGCATCCATGTACGACATGAAACGCTCAAGCAAAGCTAGCAAGATCAATAATCAGCTAGAACTCCTCGCTAACAGCTAGCAAACGACAGTTTGCATATCTGCCTCCAACGCACGATCCTCTGAGACAACCCCAGCATTCCGTTAAAGCGGTTTTCAGTGCTTGGTTGACTCCACCCTAGTCCTACATAGCTGATTACAAGCACACTCGCCTTCCTTATCGCTCCTTCATTGAATTCACACGTGCA
The DNA here is from genome assembly GCF_009914765.1 of Halodesulfovibrio sp. MK-HDV. Taxonomy (NCBI): domain Bacteria; kingdom Pseudomonadati; phylum Thermodesulfobacteriota; class Desulfovibrionia; order Desulfovibrionales; family Desulfovibrionaceae; genus Halodesulfovibrio; species Halodesulfovibrio sp. MK-HDV. The sequence continues at coordinate 9,059 of NZ_WYDS01000011.1, forward strand.
CCTGTCACGAAAGTAGACACACGCCTTTCGTATAAATCGTTGCGGTCAAAAAAACGTAAGAAGAATACAAAAAAAGCCCAACTGCGAACAGTTGGGCTTTCTTACTGGATGGATTTAAGCTGAGTTATGCTTAGAAACCAAATCCGCTGTCATCGTTACCGGAAGCGCCGAAACCGAAGTCATCCGGTACGGAACTGCCAGCTTCTTCAGCAGGAGCTTCTTCAGCAGGTGCCTCAGCACCGTCTGCTGCAACTACAGCTGCGCCAACAGGAAGAGATGCAATAGCATCCTTCACTGCGCGTGAAACGATATCTTTTACAGAAGATTCAACTTCTGTTTCGTTGATTGCAACTTTGCCGTCGAAAGTTTTGAGTTCTTTCTTAGCTTTTGCGAGATCAGTCTGGGCAGCTTCAAGCTTACCGGAAAGATCTTCAACTTTTTTAGTCAGATCAGCAGTCTGAGCTTTAAACGGCTCAAACTCAGCTACATTAGCCTGAAGGCCTTCTATTGCAGTAGCTTGCTCTGCAACGGTAGCTTTAGCGTCTGCTAATTTATCGAGAACGATAGAAATGCTTGCCATATCTGCAGCTGGAATCGGCTCAACGGAAACGTTGCTACCCAGCTTGGATGCCTGTTTCTTAGTCCATGCATCAAATGGTTCGCCTTCTTCGTAGCAACACTGCATGAAACGTGGTTCCATGCTGTAAAGCCAGCCTTTGGACATTGGTGCTACTACACCTTCTTCGTCAGCGCAAAGTTCGCGCTGTGTGAGGTAGCAAAGTAAATCAGAAACATCGGTGCCGCCTTTACCAGCGATCAAACCGAGGATTGTTTCCATTTTGAAAACTCTACGAGCTTCATCAGACATTGGGGCCTCCTATTATCAAGGAAAGATTTTTTCTTGTAATGGTCTTTTCTTGTTTTAAGAAGTGTGCCTGCCTAGACAGGCACATAGTCGTTTCTTATTGGCGTCCCATGTGACGTACATAGGTAAGCGCGATGGTACGGTACACAATATGGCCAAGCTTAGACCAAGGCAGGTACGCGAAGAGCATCCATACAGCTACCAGGTGGACGTAGTACACGGTGTACGCAATCTGGGGGATGGCGGCCAAGCGGAAGAGCTCGGATAACACGCCTGTCAGAGCGACTGCCCAGATGACATTCAACAAATACCAGTCGTAGTAATTAGACTTGGTTTTTTCCGGATCGTTACCGCGACGGTTATTGGTAAGGATAGCCATACCAACGATCAGAGCAATAGCACCAAGGTTAGCCAGAAGCTTAACAGGGTTAAGCAGGTTAAGCGGTGTATGCAAAAGATCAATCATCGGGATAAGTTTGCCGCCCCAGTGGGATACAGCAATCAATCCGGTAACTACCATCAGTGCAAGGAATGAGTAGAATACAAGCAGGTGACCGGTTTTACGGTCGGACTTGTCGTCCCCACAATCTTTGAACTTTTTATGTGTTGCTACTTCTTCAATAAGGACATCAATAAAGCATCTGAACATGGATTTTTGTTTACCAAGTACGAGTACTTCGCCTTCCGGCTTAAATGTTGCCAAGAGATTCCTGGCACCTTTGAAGAAGATTGCCACCATTCCGAAGAAGGTGATCATGAAAATAGGGTCAATGGTGAAATCACCAGGGAAAAGCTTGCCGTAAACAATCTCACCTTCTGGGAAGAAGGAACCAATCTGCCCTGCACGAATGAACCAAATTACGGCCCAAAGGATTGCAGGAATGGCAATAAGGTTAATCAGGTATTTAGGGCTGGAAAGCCATGTACCGATTATAGGCATCGGATTGATGCGCTTGTATGCCATGTTACGCAGAGCTGCGAGAAGATCGCCCGGTTTTGCACCACGTGGACACATGTCTGAACATGTACCGCAGTTGTGACAAAGCCAGATATCAGGGTTATTCAGAAGCTTATCTTTAAGCCCCCACGAAGCCCATACCATCTCCTTACGTGGATAAGGATTGCTTGCTGGAGAGATGGGGCAGGCTACGCTGCATGTGGCGCACTGGTAGCACTTTTTCAGCGAGTCCCCACCAACAGCTTGCAACTCTTTTACAAACTGGAGATCAGGTTCGATTCTTTGAGCCATTTTCCATCTCCTCCTAGTAGCCCTTGAATGGGTTAGGACCTTTCTCGAAGACCATGTCCATAAAGCCGTCAATCATGCCTGGTACTTTATCGTACTCGTCAATTGCAACTTCATACTGTTCTACGCGGTCAGGTTCAACACCAAGGCGTTCCAGAGTTTCAGCGATGTTTTCTTTACGGCGATTACAAATCTCAGAGCCTTTCACAAAGTGGCACTGGTAATCATCACCGTATTTACAACCGAGCAGCATAACGCCGTCAATACCCTTAGACATTGCATCAGCAACCCAGATGGCGTTAACAGAACCAAGACAACGTACTGGAATAATACGTACGTATGGGCTCCATGACTTACCACGAATTGCAGCCATATCAAGTGCAGGGTATGCGTCGTTTTCACATGCAAGGATCAGAACACGAGGTCCGCCAACTTCCATGTCATCCGGTACATCAATTTCACGGATCATAGAACCGATCTGATCGACACTGTAGTTATCAAAGGAGATAACACGTTCCGGACAAGCACCCATACAGGTACCACAGCGGCGACAGCGGCTGAAGTTAGGAAGCGGAGTACCTTTTTCATCATCATCCAGAGCGCCGAACGGACACTCTTCGGTGCAACGCTTACACTGTGTACAACGAACAAAGTTGAATACAGGGTAGCTAAGGTCACCAGAACGAGGATGAACAGACACACCATGGTTCGCTGCTTCAACACACTGAATAGCTTTCATGGTAGCGCCAATTGCGTCTTCTTCTACAGCGTCCATCATCATTGGCTGACGAACACAACCTGCAGCGTAAACGCCGGTACGACGAGTTTCATATGGGAAGCAGATGTAGTTAGAATCTGCAAAACCGTCGAAGAGATCAAGATCCGGGAATGCTGGACCCTGACGGTATTCAAAGTTCATTACTGGATCTTTTGCAGTAGCAGGAACAATACCGGTAGGAAGAACAACCATGTCTACTGGAATTTCTACGTCTTCACCCATAAGGGTGTTGCCAGCAGAAACTAAGAGAGAGCCGCCTTCTTCAGTAATGCCTTTGATATCAGCCTTGGACATCATGATGCCAAGACGATCCTGCGCTGCTTTGTAGTAACGCTCATGAATACCGGGAACTACCATGGAATCGTACAAAACGTATGCACGTGCATCTTCATGCGCATCGCAAAGGTAGTTTGCATGCTTAAGAGCAATCATTGAGTTTACGTAGCTGGAGTAAGCAAGGTGACGTACAGATTCTAAATCATCATGCACGTACCCTTCTGGCTTCTCTTCATCAGAATCAGCTGTTTCTTCAGCTTCTTCTGGTGCTGCGTAAATGTCGCCGCCTGTTACATTTTCGGTATTAACGATAAATGCAACACGCTTTGCGTCAAGTTTGCCGTCTCGAGCAAGCAGTTCATATTCAGCAGAAGTAACAACATTCGGCATGCTACCGTAACCCAAAGGAGCGAGCAGTTCGTTATCCATTGGCTTCCAGCCAGCAGCAAGAACAACTGCACCAATACTGTATTCCTGACCTGCAACCTGTGCAGTGTACTGACCAGGAGTACCAGCGAGTTTTTCGACAGTAGCGTTAAGTACTACCTTAACATTCTCGTGGGCTGTTACTTCTTCAATTTTTGCTTCAAGACCAGTGTCGTGAGCTTCTTCATACGGGAATGTAAGTGGAACAGTTTTAAGCATGTTCAGCGCTTTACCGCCGAGTTGTGCATCTTTTTCCACAAGAATTACATTGTAACCGTAATCAGCAGCCTGTTTTGCTGCAGTAAGACCTGCCCAACCACCACCGAGAACGAGGATAGTTTTAACAGATTCAAACTCAGGTGGCGCTGGAACTGATGTTTTCTGAAGCTTAACTATACCCATGGTTACGTAATCTTTCGCCATGGCCATAAGAAGTTCAGGAGCAGTACCGCCAGCAGCAGGGATGGTTCCATCCGGGTTCTTATACGTCATTGCACATTGTTCGCGCAGGTTAATGCGCTCCACAAGAACGTTTTCAAACTCGTAGATGTCCCAGTCTACACGAGGGGAAGAACCACAAATTGCGATTCCGTCCAACTCATGCTCGACAATGTCTTTTTTAATTTCTTCACGTGCACTTGATGCAGCAAGTACAGGAAAAATTTTTACGACAGGGCAGGCATCGCCAAACTTTTTCGATACGCCAGTGCTCAGCTCTTCAGCATCAATGATGCCGAGTGCGGACTGGTCAAAATATACGCCAATTTTTTCGGCCATTCTACCTACCTCCCACGAACCGTCTGGATTGCTTTGAGCGCAGCGCTAGTACCAGACTGAGCAGTACGCATAACATCCAGAGGTTTTTGAGCACAACCAGCAGAGAAGATGCCTTTGGCTTCGCCATCAACAACAAAGCCTTCTTCGTCAAGTGTAACCCCAAACGGGTTAGCTTCGCCTGCAAGGCTAGGCTGCATACCGGTAGCAAGAACTACCATGTCATGACGGATTTTAGCTTTGTGGCCTTTTACAGCATCTTCAACTTCTACAATGACATCACCTGTTGCAGCATCTTCTTCTACACCAGCAACTTTACCTTTAACGAGATGTAATTTCTCATCGGCAATAGCTTTGCGCATAAACTTGTCATAACGACCAGGAGTACGCATATCGATGTAGTAGATAGTAACGTCAGCATCTGGGTACTGTTCACGAACATAGAGAGCCTGTTTAAGCGAAGCCATACAGCAGATGTACGAACAGAAGCCTAAGTGGTTCTGGTCACGGGAGCCTGCACACTGCACGAATGCGATCTTATCAGGTGCTTTACCGTCGGTAGGACGGAAAATAGAACCGCTGGTAGGACCGTTAGGAGATGCAAGGCGTTCCATCTGCATGTTGGAAATACAGTTAGTAATCTGACCTGCGCCAAGGCTGGTAAGGTTGGTAACATCATAAGGTTTCCAACCGGTAGCAAGAATGATGCTGCCAACAGAGAGTTCGATCTCTTTTGGAGCTTCATTAAGATCACACGATTCAGAAGCACCGACTTTAATAGCGTCAGCACTGCTCAATTTTTTTGGTTCCAGAACAAAACGGTTCGGGAATGCAAAAGGTGTGTCCATGTAAAGTGGTTTTCGGGTTGCGAGCCCAAGGTTAAACTCATCAGCTACTTCACCTTCAAGAGACGAAGCGAGTTCACCAAGGTCAGCACTGCTCGGAGCAGTACAGCGAGGAGCGATAGAAACTTTAACAGTAAAGTTTCCAGTTTCACCTTCAACAGAATCCACAGTTGCCATTGTTAAAAACTTAACATTTGGATTCTTTTTAATACGCTGGAACTGAATCTCCAATCCACAGGATGGAGGGCAGAGCTTTGGAAAATATTTATTCAGCTGTGCCACTCTGCCGCCGAGAAATGGAGATTTCTCAACGATGTACACTTCGTAGCCGAGCTCAGCAGCTTCAAGAGCGGCAGTAAGGCCGCTGAATCCGCCTCCGACGACGAGTATGGAGTTCGACATTTAGCAATCCTCCCTACAATTGTTTCAGGCCTATAGTCAAAACGGCCTAAGCTAAGACAACAAGTTGAGAGCACTTACTGTCTCAGCTTAGACCGAATTGATAAGGGAAGAAAAAAGGGGCGATTGCGGTGTCCCGCAACCGCCCCGGACGTTCAGTGAGAAGCTCTACAGATTATGCAGTAGGAATGATCTGGTAGTAAGGCTTCTTGTAGATGGTGGTTTCACCAGTCTTAGGATCGTATTTGGAGTTACAGAAGCACTTCCATTTTTCGTCATCGAGGCCCATGAAGTCAGCACGGTAGTAGAAACCAGGGTAACGAGTTTCTGTACGGAAAGAGATGTGCTGCATGTGCAGACGTACGGTCCAGAGACGATGGTAGTTTTCCCAGCAACGGAGAAGTTCGTGAAGGTCACGAGCAGCCAGTTTGAGGGAATCTTCTTCGAGCATATCAAGAAGGTGGAAACCAGTCTTGAGAGCTGCTTCAGAAGTGGTGTAGTATGTGCTACAACCGCCACCGTATTCGTCAGTTGCTTTAACCAGGCGCATCATGAAGTTCTTAGGAGAGATGTACTCTGGGTTAACAACAGGGTCTGTGGATACGTCTTTACCAGCCATGTAGTTGTCGAATGGACGATAGATCAGCTTAGCGAGATCTTTAGAGTCTTCAGCAACTGCAGGTTTGTAATCTTTGTGATCGATGCACCAGCGTACCATCTGTTTACCACAAATACGGCCTTCAGCGTAAGAACCAGAGGAGAACTTGTGACCAGATGCACCAACACCGTCAGCACAAGTCCAGAGGCCCATAACGGAAGTCATACGGTTGTATACTTTGCCGTTAGCTGCGCGAATTTTGTAGTCTTCAGGAACCCATTCTTCATCTGGACCGGAAGCCCAGATACCACAGCAACCGGAGTGGGAGCCGAGGAGGTAAGGTTCGGTAGGCATGATTTCAGAACCAGTTTCTTCAGGCTGAATATTCATTGAAGCCCAAAGGTTAGCCTGGCCAACACACATATCGAGGAAATCTTCCCATGCTTCAGACTCAAGATGCTTCTGTTCTGCAGGGCTAAGAGTTTCGAATGTGGTCTGAAGTGCAGTCTTGGTATCCATGTAAATTGGACCACGACCTTCACGCATTTCACGGAGCATCATGTGGTTACGCAGACATGTTGGGATAACATGGCCTTTAGCGTAGCCGCGATCTTCGTAAGGCTTCAGCATAGCACGGTTAGTTTCACAGTAATCTTCGCCGCGGAAGTTAGTTGCTTTCGCTTTAAAGAGAAGGAACCATGCGCCAACCGGACCGTAGCCGTCTTTAAAACGAGCTGGTACGAAGCGGTTTTCCATCATGGTCATTTCTGCGCCAACCTGAGCACACATGGTGTATGTGGAACCTGCGTTCCATACAGGGTACCATGCACGACCCATGCCTTCACCAGTTGAACGAGGTTTGTATACGTTAACTGCGCCACCACATGCTACAACCATAGCATTGGAACGGTAAACGTGTACTTCGTTCTCACGAAGGTTGAAGCCAACTGCGCCAGCAATGCGGTTTTCTTCGGTAGCATCAAGAAGAAGCTTAACGATGAAAATACGTTCCTGGATGCGTTCTTCACCAAGTGCGTTTTTAGCAGCTTCAGCAACGATGCATTTGTATGCTTCACCGTTAATCATCATCTGCCAGCGACCGGAGCGAACTGGGGAATCACCGTTACGGAGAGACTTGCCAGCAGCTTTAGCAGCAGCACCATCAAGGTTCTTTTCGTTCTCGTCTTTAATCCAGCAAGGCAAGCCCCACTCTTCAAAGAGGTGAACAGAGTCATCAACGTGACGACCAAGGTCAAAGATAAGGTCTTCACGTACGAGACCCATGAGGTCAGTACGAACCATTCGAACGTAGTCGTCTGCTGAGTTATCACCAAGGTAGGTGTTAATTGCAGAAAGACCCTGTGCTACAGCACCGGAACGTTCGAGAGCAGCTTTATCAATGAGCAGAATTTTCAGCTCAGGTGCGTATTTTTCAGCCCAACGTACGGCTTCAAATGCTGCACCACAGTTACCCATACCACCGCCAACCATGAGGATATCTAAGTCATGTTCTACGATTGCAGGTTCTGCGATCGCAACGCCTCGTGGTTGTTCCTTTGTGGGAATCATCGGCATGATAATATCTCCTTAGGAATAAATTCCGTAAAAATTAAACCGCAGAGGCCTTTTTGACCATTGTGATGCCAGCTTCTGCAACTTCAAACTTCTGACCCATAGCTTCGATTGGAGCAACGAGATCTGCTTCAGTAAAGAGCAATTCGTTATCGAGATCAGTTGGCTCCGGCTTACCTTCGAAAGGCTTAATAGAGCCTTCAGGAGTAGTACGGATTGGGAATTTGAAGCGTTTTACATTACCGTTACGGAACTTAACGGTCCACATGATAGAATCAGCGGAACGCATTGGGATACAAGTGCCACCTAGAGGTGCAAAGTCAGCATATGGACGTGCTGTAATTGCGCCCTGAGGACAAATTTTAACACAGGAGTAGCATTCCCAGCATGCTTCAGGCTCCTGGTTGAAGGCCTTCATTTCATCTGCATCGAGAATCATGAGGTCGTTGGGGCAGATGTACATGCAAGCGGTTTTCTCGCCACCTTTGCAGCCATCACATTTGGACGGGTCTACATATGTCGGCATACCTAATCCTCCAACACAACGATTGAGAGTTTACCTAAAAAGCTTTTTTCCCACGATGGGGTCCACCACTCGATGGAGTCGATAAAGCAGGAAATCGTTCCTGCCTCATTCAGGCTCCACCGAATCAGGGGGAGACAGCGACGCGGGCGCTTTCCGTGTCGCTTGTGAAAGTTCTAACAAAGCTTTGGAGAGAAGGTCAAGCATCTTGTGCACTTTTTTCACAAAGACTTTGTCTTTTCTCTTAAATAACTGTTTTCACTATCACTTTTTCAAGAACAACAATTCTTGCCCTGTTGAGCTTTTCCTATTGGACGCCTAACATTTACAATTATTGGCAGGATGTTGCAAGCAATTCAGGCAGAACTTTATACTTTTTTTCACTTACTCATTTTCAGAGCCTATACAAACTACAAGATTGTGTTGCAATTCTAACTGTTTAATTAGATTCAATTACATATTTGTCACCTTTACTGCTTGTTCGCTCATTCACAATGCCCGCTCAGTTTTGGCATTATAATGCCTTTGTGAAAATATGCACATTAGATTTGCCCCCTCTGACCATCAGCCCTCCTAACTATATATAAAGGAGCTAACTACATTCCACCAGCTTCCATTTTGTTTTATAAAACGCACCGTCTCTATTCTTATGATACATTCCTTCAAACAAGAATTTTTGCAAGAAAGCCCGATTTCCACTTGCGACTCTAGCAGTTTCAGGCTAGGGGAACGCCACACCCACAAAGTAAGGCTACATTCTAATGAAAAAAAATATGACCCTTGTTGAAGAAATTTCTGAACTTGATCTTGAGCTTTTGAAACTGCTGGCTCGTCGATCAAAGCTTATTAGTAAAACTCGCCGTCGCAAAAAAGAAGGCGCGGGTACTGATTCTATTTCAAACGAAAAGCGAATTCGTCTGGCATGGGAAGAGTCTGCTTGCAAATTCAGCAAAGACCCTCGCCTCGCACACCAGATGTTTACTTTGCTTCAGGATATTGAATTTATCTCCCGTGACGATGCGGATGACCAGAACACTTTCGGTCTTGCACCTAACACACAGCCTGTGAAGATTGACATTCCTGGCCCGGCTGCACTGAACGCTACCCAGATCTGGATTGCACTTGCCGCTGCTAACGGCGTTGAATGCAACCTTACTGGTATTTCTACTGCTCATCCTATTTCTGACATCGTTAAAGGATTCAACCAGGCTGGCGCACGTCTCAGCTGGAAAGGTAACGATCTTTTCTGTAAAGAGTCTAAAGGACTCGACTTCGCAGATAAGGTTATCTTTGCTGGCAACAGTGAATTTAACGTTTACCTTCTTACACTTCAGGCTGTTGCCAAGCACGGCACACTCAAGCTGACAGGCGGCTCTACCCTTAAAGATGCTGATCTTTCTGCGTTCCGCAACTTCCTGACTCAGCTTGGCGCACGCATCGCACACGTTGTACCTCGTTCAAACGGCTTACCAGTTCGTCTCGAGTGCTCCGGTGTTCTCCCTGAAACTGTTGTTATCCCGGAAAACCTTCCTGAAGAAGCAATAGTTGCTACATTAGTAGCTGCAGCCACATGGGGTGCAAAAATTTCTCTCGATCTTTCACAGAACGAAGCTGCAGCAAACGCTCTTGCGATTGTTACTCCTATCTTCGAATCTGCTGGCATCGCATACGAAGTTGAAGGTACCAACTGTGTAGTTCTTCCTGAAGAACCAGATTTCCCTGTATACCCAGCAATCACCATGGATCCAAAAATCTGTGCAAGCATTCTCGCTTACCCTGCATTTGTAGGCGGCAAAGTTGCATTGCACGGCACATGGCCTACCGACACTGCTGAAGGTGACGCTGTTGTTGCATTGCTTAAATCCGTAGGATTGACTGTTGCAATTAAGCCGGACAGCATCGTAACAGTCAAACCGGAACGTGGTCACACCACTGACCCGATTGACATGCAGAACCTTCCTGCAGGCTACTTCCCGCTCGCTTTAGCACTTACCTGCATTAAAGCAGTTGTAGCGAAAAGCCCTGTACAGATTCCTGCAGCTCCTGCTGGCACTTCCGTTGAAGTTATCGAAAGCTTTGTGGCACAAGCCAACATGCTTCTTGAAGATAATAAAGTACATCCAAATGCAGACGTTCCTCACGCTAAAGTGTGGACCAGCCCTGATGCTTTCTGGACTATGGCACTCGGACAGCTTGCGTTCATGAATCGCCCGCTCCATCTTGCCAACCCAGGCAGCATTACAGACCTGATGCCTACATTCTGGATGTTCTACAACACACTTCCAGAACCAACTATGGTTCGTAAGCCTAGGGAGGAAATGGATGGGGACAAACCAAGAAGACGCAGAGTCTTTACAGACGGCGACCCGAAAAACGAAGAACGCCAGCCAAGAGAGCGAGACAATAACTCCAGAGATGGCGGCTTCTCAAGAGATAGAGACCGTGGCTCCAGAGACGGTGGCTTCTCTCGAGACAGAGACAACAACTCAAGAGACCGGGGCTACTCCCGTGACAGAGACGGCGGTTCCAGAGATGGTGGCTACTCAAGAGATAGAAACAACAGCTCCAGAGATGGCGGCGGCTTCTCAAGAGATAGAGACAACAACTCCAGAGACCGAGATCGCAACTCCAGAGATGGTCAGTCTAGAGATAGAAAAAGATATTAAGCAATTCGATAACGAGCTAAAAGCTATCGAAGACGCTTTTCGCGAATTAATCGCAACAGAAGATCCTGCAAAAGGCATCTTCCACGCCAGCGAGATTCATGAAAACCGTCAGCAAAAAAGCATTGCAGAAGTCAACCGACAGTTTGCAGTGAACAAAAGGAACAGAATCCGGTTGGAAGCTGAGCCATTTTAAGAATAAAAAACGCCGCACTAATTAGTGCGGCGTTTTTTTGTCTTCCAAAACTGGACACTTGTCTCAAGATTGCCTATCAATTTGCTGATTAACAATTTAGTAATTATTGACGCATTTCATACGAGGTATCTCATGCAAATTCTTTCTTCTCAAATTACAGGGTTCATGGAAAACTCTTCATGGATCAGAAAAATGTTTGAATCCGGCATTGCCCTTAAAAAGCAATACGGTACAGATGCAGTATGCGACTTCAGTCTTGGCAATCCAGATGTTCCGGCTCCGGCAATGATCGGTGACATTCTTAACGATCTCGCTAAAGAAACCTCCACTCCGTTTACCTTTGGCTATATGCCAAACGGCGGCTTCCCATGGGCGCGTCAGATTATTGCTGATCTGGTCAAGAAAGAACAAGATGTTGAAATAACTGCTGACGACGCAATACTCACTTGCGGTGCAGCCGGTGCTATGAACGCATTCTTCCGCGCCGTTATGGAACCGGGTGATGAAGTTCTTGCTGTTGCGCCTTTCTTTGTTGAGTACGGTTTCTACACTTCAAACCATCAGGCAACGTTCCGCACAGTCATGTCCAAACCGGACACTTTTGAACTGGACGTTGACGCCATCGATGCCGCGATCACTCCTAACACTCGCGCTATCATTATAAACTCGCCGAACAACCCTACCGGCGCGGTATATACAAAAGAAGAACTCGAAGCTCTTGCCGCAGTGCTGGAAAAGCACAACAAAGCAACCAGTCGTCCAATCTTTCTTATTTCTGACGAGCCATACCGATTTCTCGCTTTTGACGGCGTAGATGTTCCAAGCATCCTGCCGTTGTATGACTACGCGGTAGTTATGTCTTCCTTCTCTAAAAACCTCTCCATGGCAGGCGAACGGGTCGGCTACATTGCTGTCACCCCACGCATGGAAGCAAGACAGGAACTCATCAACGGCCTCATGCTTACAAACCGCATCCTTGGCTTTGTAAACCCGCCTGTTGTTGGCCAGCACATGCTCAAGGCTGCACTCGAAGCTCAGGTTGATCCTGCAATCTACGAGAAGCGTCGTGACGCGATGGCTAAAGTCCTCAAAGAAGCAGGATACGACTTCCATCTTCCAAAAGGTGCATTTTACTTCTTCCCTAAAGCACCTGGTGGTGACGACGTGGCATTCTGCAGCCGCCTTATGGAAGAAAAAATCCTTGCCGTTCCGGGTACCGGATTCGGTGGCCCTGGCTACTTCCGACTTACTTTCTGTGTAGAAGAAGAAGTTATCAACCGATCCGCAGACGGTTTTAAACGCGCTATCGACAGCATGGCGTAACACGCTGAAACGCAATAAGGGTGTGGAACTTTAGTTCCACACCCTTTTTTTATTCTCAACAATTCATCGACAAAAAGCATTAAATAACTGAATTTTAAAAATAATAAGCATATGTTTTTTCAAACATCCAGACTGGCAAAGCCGTCATCAAACGAATTCAGGGGAGTGATGCACCATGCAGATTGATATGCATTATTACGGAACATACACCTTGGCACGAGTCGCAGGACTTGATCAGGAAACTGCTGAACTCATAGCGACCGCTTCCCAATTTGTTGATGACAACACTTCCGTCTCCACTATTCGCTTTTCAGATGGTGGACAGATGACCACAGCCGCTACCGGACACCATTTTGAACATACCGAAAATATATCTTCCAACGCGCAACGAAATATCTGGATTCCATTTCACTTCCTGCCAGGAGCGTACGGAGATACTTTTAGCGAACGAATTATCTGTAAAAAGAACAGTGCGACAGCAGCGGAAATGACAGAAAACCATCTCCGCCTCTCACACAAGCCTTTTTCTCCATTGCTTATAGGGATTGCAGCTCACGTCATTGCGGACACATTCTCTCATTTCAACTTTTCCGGTGCGAGTTCACGTAGAAACAGTATCGACCAAGCATCCATAACAGTACTGGAACCTCAAAATGAAGATACCGCCCTTGCCGAAGAGCGGATGCGATTCTTCGAACGCTTTAAATACGTCCGCCCTAATATCCGAACGATTCCAGAAGAAGAGTTGATGGGTACACTGGGACACGGGGCAGCCGCATCGTATCCTGACCTCCCCTATCTTGCATGGTCATACAACACAGAAGAAGCCCCTGCCCAAACCATACGTCGTCATAATCAAGATGACTTTATGGAAGCCGCAGAAATGCTCTATTCCCTGTTTGTACGGTTTGCTGACCAAAGACCGGATCTAGCAGAATCACCGCCAGTACCGTTCGATTCGATACAGGATTCACTTGCTATCATTTTCGCAAGCCCCGGCAACAAGCACCAACGTTCCGGTTTCTGGCAATTTGCTATGGCTCAAGGAGTATTCTTAGAAGGTCGGCAGGAAGAAATCCCACCTTACAAAGGACAGATGTGGAAGAACAGCTGTGAAGAGCTTGCCAGCTGCCCGGACTGCGCCCTCATTACAGAGATGGATATTTTTAAATTCTATCAAGCTGCATCTATACATAGAACTTATGTATTGCAGGAGTTACTGCCAGCACATGATATCAGCGTGCATTAGCTGAGCAGCTCTAAATCACAGTTATGTCCCTCACAGCTGAGGACAAAAAATCCATATACGCATCAAGCGACATACCTAAAAAGGATATGGTGTAGTCCGTGTGGCTATCGGCACCAATCGAAAAGCACAGTGAATGCTCTCCGCCTGCCCCCACGCTTTCTATTGGATGATTGTCCAATAGAGTCTCCATTGTTTCCGTTTCTAACACCGACTCTATTCGAAGAGAGTCGGCTCCAAGTTCGAACTTCTCGACGACTACAAAACTCCCTGCCCAGGATTTATCTGCATGAAGGGTGAGATCAACATCTCCCCAACTGCAATCAAGCAAATCCATTGTAATGTCATCATCTGGCAAAGAGGTTTGAAGCGAATCACGTTGGTCATCCGGCTCCTCCCCTGATCTATTCCTGGTACCTGGGGCTCCATTCTCAAGAACTCTCCCTGATGACTTATCCATTGGCTCAAGAACAACCGGAACACCTATTTCTATAGGCTCCCCATCATAATAATTAATCAGATCATCATCACCAGTGTCCAACCTCTCGCCGCCAAGAATTCCCTCCACCGTTCTAAAATCATACGTAAATGAATCATCTTTTATCTGAGTAGCACCTGTGTCGTTTTGCACTTCAGCAAAATAATGATTTTCTGTTGAGGAAGAGATTTCAGAGAACTGACAGCCATCATTAAAGGAAGGTTGATCCACATACTGGTGATAATGATTAAAATCAGAAAGAGGACTTGGTTGAAATTCAGTGACCACGTCCGTGTCTATTTCTGAACCTATACCTGCTCCCCGCAAGGAACCAGTGCTCAAGGTGCTAAGAACTTGCTCCACAAAGCAATCAAAAGGATCGTCTGGAGTCAATTCGTGGAAAAGATCAGAAAAAAAAGTCGCACTTTGTTCTCCAAAGTGCGTCAGGCTATCAAAAAAAAGGGAAGATGGTTCATCAACCCCTAAGATGTCTTCTCTATGTACGAAGCTGAGTGGCATGAGACGCGAGAGATCATCACCCATCATATCTTCAGTAAAGCATGTTGAAACGCAACCATCCTTTTCTATTGCTGGCTGCGCGCCCTGCTCATGTATGGCAGGTTCTGCTTCCTGCTCAGAATTCTTTACCTCTATATTTTCACCGTCAGAAATGATTTCATTTTTTGTTTCTCTACTCTCTAACCGTTGCATCAGCACTCGACGAATAACTGAGGGGGTACGAAGTAAATACATATTTCGACATTAATCCTTTCGATCGACAATAAAGAGACCTACGAGCCTAGGGCTATATTTATTCTGCATCACCCAAGGTTCATATTATAACCTGTCGAATCTGACTAAAAGACTCAACAAAGCTATCTGCAAAACATTTTGAATGCGGGAAGCTATCGGCAAAGCGGTTACAACTATCCAAAACTAAACACTATTTATCTATAATTGTTGGCAAATTGCATGCACTGCAAAATGCTTACTTTCCTTTCATAGTGAAATAAAGTACACCTCGCTTGCCGGTTAAGGCGCTTGGGCCTCTGCCTTTCTAAACTTGACTTATTTCGTAATCTCACTTAACGAACCATCTCTTATGTCTATCTTGCGGAGCGCTGATGTTTGAGACCTTATCTGACAGATTAAACGGTGTATTTGAAAAGTTCAGTGGTCAAAAGACCTTGAACGAAGAAAACGTACAGGCTGGCCTGAGAGAAGTGCGCCTTGCACTGCTCGAAGCAGACGTTAACTTTAAAGTTGTTAAAGAATTTGTTGCCCGTGTTGGTGATAAATGTCTTGGTCTCGATGTACTAAAAGGTCTCGACCCTGCTCAGCAGGTAATCAAGATTGTACATGACGAGCTGGTTGAGCTGCTTGGTGGCGACACCACAGACTTAGACCTTACAGGCTCAAAACCGGCAGTCATTATGATGGTCGGTTTGCAGGGTTCCGGTAAAACTACCTCCTCTGCAAAGCTTGCAAACGTGTTGCGCAAGCAGAACAAAAAGCCGTTCCTTGTTCCGGCTGACGTTTACCGTCCGGCTGCTATTGACCAGTTGCAAACACTGGGAAAACAGCTCGGTATTCCTGTGTTCAACTCATCTCCGGATATGAATCCGGTAGATATCGCATCTGCTGCTCTTGCTGAAGCTAAAGAGCAAGATTACGATGTTGTACTCATCGATACCGCTGGTCGTCTGCATATCGACGAACAATTGATGGAAGAACTTGCGACTATTAAGCGTAATGTTTCTCCACAAGAAATTTTGTTCGTAGCTGATGCTATGACCGGTCAGGACGCTGTAACTGTTGCAACCTCGTTCAACGAGCAGCTTGAAATTTCCGGTGTAGTGCTCACCAAAATGGACGGTGACGCGCGCGGTGGTGCCGCACTTTCCATTAAATCCGTTACTGGCAAATCCGTTAAATTTGTCGGTATGGGTGAAAAACTTTCTGAGATGGAAACTTTCCATCCAGACCGTATTGCAGGTCGCATTCTTGGAATGGGCGATGTGCTTACGCTCGTTGAAAAGGCGCAAGCTGAAGTAAGCGAAAAAGAAGCCGAAGAAATGGCTCGCAAGATGCAGAAAGCGGAATTCGACTTCGAAGATTTCCGCACTCAGATGCGCCGGATGAAAAAAATCGGCTCACTGGACAGCATCTTAAAAATGATTCCGGGCATGGGCGCGCTCAAGAACAAACTTGGTGACCTTAATGTTCCGGAAAGCGAACTGAATCGTGTTGAGGCAATTATCAACTCAATGACGAATCAGGAGCGCCGCAGTCCGCAGCTCATCAATCAGAGCCGCAAAGAGCGTATTGCTAAAGGTTGTGGTCTTAAACTCAAAGACGTTAACGACCTTATCAAAAACTTTACGCAAATGCGTCAAATGATGAAACAAATGATGGGTGGCGGTAAGGGCAAGAAAGGCAAATTCCCTAAACTCCCAGGAATGGGCGGTTTAGGTGGCGGCGAAATGCCTGATATGAATGCCCTTGGCGGTATGGGCGGTATGCCTGGCATGGGTGGTTTACCTGGTATGGGTGGCCTCCCAGGCATGGACGGTTTTCCGGGAATGGGAGCGGATGATTCCTCCACCCCTTCCAAAAAGGAACTCCAGAAAAAGCGTGACGCCCGCAAAAAAGAAAAGAAAAAGAAAAAACAGGGTCGTAAGAAGAAATAATTACGCTCCTAATTAAAGAAATATACTGACTCAATAACGTCAGTATTGCATTCTTAAAAAAAAACCATATGATTACAAAATATAATGGGAGAACAACAATATGGCCGTTAAGTTGAGACTGACCCGTATGGGCAACAAGAAGCGTGCATTTTACCGCGTGGTGGCTGCTAACAACCTGAGCCGTCGCGACGGACGTCCTCTTGAGTACCTCGGTTACTATAACCCAATGGTAGAACCAGCTGAAATCAAGCTCGACATGGAAAAGATCGAAAAATGGCTTGCGGAAGGTGCAGAACCTACTCCAACCGTTCGTGGTCTTATCAAGAAAGCTAAGTAGCTTTTTCTGTTGACAGCTTTCTCTCAGCAGGTCATCGATAGTTAATATTGATATCATGCTGAACAACGAGTGGAGGTGAGTCGTGTTGAAAGATCTAGTTGAGTATATCGCTAAGTCACTGG
This sequence comes from Halodesulfovibrio sp. MK-HDV, assembly GCF_009914765.1. Taxonomy (NCBI): domain Bacteria; kingdom Pseudomonadati; phylum Thermodesulfobacteriota; class Desulfovibrionia; order Desulfovibrionales; family Desulfovibrionaceae; genus Halodesulfovibrio; species Halodesulfovibrio sp. MK-HDV. Next base: position 26,416 of record NZ_WYDS01000011.1, read on the forward strand.
TGGACAACCCTGACGATGTTATCGTTACTGAAGTTGAAGGTGAACAGACATCTGTACTTGAGCTCAAAGTTGCGAAAGAAGACCTAGGCAAGGTAATCGGCAAACAGGGTCGCACTGCTCGCGCAATGCGCACCATCCTCGGCGCCGCCTCCACAAAAGCCAAGAAACGTTCTGTTTTGGAAATTCTTGAATAGAACGTCCTAAGGGCACATGACTGAAACTCATTTCATTGAAATTGGATTGATAGTCAAGCCACACGGATTGCGGGGGGAAGTCTGCGTAAATTACTTCGCGGACTCCCCTTTTCTCTTGAAAAACACAGTCTGGCTTCAAAAAGGCAAAAGCGCCCCTGTTGAACACAAGGTCGTTTCATCCCGCCCCCACAAAGGGCAGGCTTTGCTTACGCTTGAAATTTGCCATGACAGAAACTGTGCTGAAGAGCTTCGCAATGTGAAGGTTTTGGTTCCCGATGCCGAACTACCGGATCTTACTGAAGAAGAAGTGTACCTTCACGAACTAGATGGTATGAAAGTTGTACTCGAAAACGGCTCCTTAGTTGGCCGTATTACAGAATTTCAATTCAACCTCGGTTCAGAAGTCTGGGTTATTACAACCGATGACAAGAAAGAAGTACTCTTCCCTGCTACAGAAGAATTCGTCGTCGACATCGACATTGAAAAAGAAACTGTTACCATAGCGCCGCCTCCCGGCTTACTCGAACTCTACCTAAGCGAGAAGTAGCGCAAAATGCAGTTTAACATTGTTAGCCTCTTTCCAGAGTTTTTTGACTCTGCGCTTACATGCGGGCTTATGAAAAAAGCGTCGGACTCCGGTCTGGTCGCTTTTGATTTTCACAACCCGCGCACGTTTGCATCCGACAAGCATCAAACCGTTGACGCCCGCCCCTATGGCGGCGGCCCCGGCATGGTTATGATGCTTGATCCGCTTGCTCAAACATTGCGTAGCATTAAAAAACCCGGGCGTATTCTTATGATGGCGCCTAAAGGAAAGCCTTTTACCCAGTCCATGGCTAAAGAGCTTTCCAAGGAAGATAATCTTACGATCATTTGTGGTCGGTATGAAGGGTTTGATGCCCGTTTAGAAGAGCTTTTCGACATTGAGCCAGTCTCCATTGGTGACTACGTTCTCAACGGTGGCGAAACAGCTGCTCTATCGATAATTGAATCCACAGCCCGTCTTGTTCCTGGTTACATGGGACATGAAGATTCCGGCGAAGAGGAAAGCTTTTCCTCTGGACTGCTCGAGTACCCGCACTACACTCGCCCTGTCGAGTATGAGGGCTTGACTGTTCCGGATGTTCTACGTTCTGGTGATCACAAGCGCATTGCAGAGTGGCGTAAAGAACAAGCGTTGAAAATTACTCTGCACGAGAGACCCGACATTCTTCATAGTGCCCCACTCGACGCTAATGATATGGAAACTTTGAAGAATGAGGACAGAGAACGTATTGGAAGAAATCTTTATTGCGCGCTGGTACACTATCCTGTGGTCAATAAAGAAAATAAATCTGTTGCTGTTTCTTTGACAAACCTCGATATTCACGATATAGCCCGCTGTTCATGCACCTATGGTCTAGGTGGGTACTATATTTCAACGCCTATTGAAGACCAACAACAAATGCTTGCAGATATTCTCAAGCATTGGGTTACAGGCGCGGGAACAACCGCTAACCCCGACAGAGGGGAAGCCCTGCAAATTATCAAGGGCGTCCGCTATGTTGAAGAAGCGATTGAAGATATTATAGAGCGTACAGGCCAACGCCCTCTACTGGTTGCGACGAGTGCCAGAGGGGCTGGAGACATACATTACGAACAATTTCGTGACGTAATGGTGGACCGACCTATACTGCTCCTGTTTGGTACAGCTCACGGCCTTGCACCGCAAATTCTGGATATGTGTGACAGAATGCTGCGTCCGGTTAGATACCTTGATGGGTACAACCACTTATCTGTAAGAACTGCTGCTGCTATCATCATTGACCGGATATTAGGTGATGCCCTATAGGGCTAAGCCGTAACGTAATTTTATAACGCAGACTCGTGCTGCGAAGAAAGGCATTAATATGAATATTATTGAAAAAATTGAACGCGAACAGCTTCGCATGGATATCCCTAAGTTTAAAGCTGGTGACACTGTTAAAGTTCACATGCGTATTATCGAAGGCGAAAAAGAACGTATCCAGGTTTTCCAGGGTGCAGTAATTCGTGCAACCAAAGGCACAACCGACTCAACTTTCACCGTACGTAAAATTTCTGACGGTGTTGGCGTAGAACGTGTATTCCCTACACATTCCCCATCCATTGAGCGCATCGAAGTTATTCAGGAAGGCCGCGTACGTCGTAGCCGTCTTTACTACCTCCGTGACCTCAAAGGTAAAGCTGCTCGTATCAAGCCGAAAAACCGCTGGTAGTCTTAGGACTTCAACGATTTGGTCTTCAAAGGGAGTTGGCAATGCCAGCTCCCTTTTTTACGGTCAACAATCTCTATATTCTCTGCCCAACACATGCTACGCTGCACCCTGTAATGTAACGACACGCTTATGAATCAAAATACACTCACTATTTTTACCGCTTCACCCGAAGAAGCAGACTGGCCAACGCCATTTGCCGGTATCGATGAAGCTGGTCGCGGTTGTCTTGCAGGCCCTGTAGTAGCTGGAGCCTGTATTCTTGATCCGTCCAATCCTATTGAAGGGCTTACGGACTCTAAGAAGCTTACAGAAAAACGCAGGCAAGCCTTGTACCCGCAGATCAAAGAGAAATCTCTTGCATGGGGTATTGGCGTTATCTGGCCGGAAGAGATTGATCGTATTAATATTCTGCAATCCACCTTTCGTGCAATGTTCAAAGCAGTAAATTGCTTAAAAGTAGACCCTGTTCTGCTGGCTATTGATGGCAATGCCACCATTCCTAAAGAAATTGCAGGGTCCATTGATCAGCAATGCATTATTAAAGGTGATTTGAAAATTCAGGCTATTTCTGCTGCATCCATTCTTGCAAAAACTTTCCGCGATGACCTTATGGTCAAACTAGACAAACGTTACAGCGGATATGGTTTTGCAGGCCACAAAGGATACGGCACAAAAGAGCATATTGCCGCTATTGCAGCAAACGGCCCGTGCAGGATGCACAGACTCACATTTGCCAAAGTAAAGCCTGAACCACCAAAGCAGGAACAAAATTCCCTATGGTAGCACGTCACCTTGAAACAGGCACAGCCGGAGAAGATGCTGCAACCGCCCACCTTGTTGCCCAAGGCTATTCTATAGTAGTCCGCAACTGGCGCGCAAAACAGCTCGAACTGGATATCGTCTGCACCAAAGGTGACTATGTTATTTTTGCTGAAGTAAAAACACGTTCCTGCTCAGGTATGAGTCCGGCTATTAACGCCCTGTCCATGCCTAAAATGAAAAAGCTATGCAAAGCTGCACAGCTCTATATTTCTCAAAACAATCTTTGGGATACCCCCTGTCGTTTTGACCTGCTTGCAGTAACCAGAACCGACACTGAGTATCAGGTGGAGCACATTCAAGATGCCTTCGAACTCTCCCAGCTTATGGGTGGTGGCAACACCGCTTGGCAACCATGGTGATCTTTCCCCAAGGGCACAAGAAGTGCTCGCTACAGTCGATATGGTTCTTTCAGAAGATACCCGCCGTACCGGTCTGCTTTTTAAATCTACAGGGGTCACCGCAAAAAAACTTGTAAGCTTTCACGATCATAACGAAGAAGCGAAAGCTCCCGGTATTATTGCTGCAATGGAAGAGGGTCAGGTCTTTGCGATTGTTTCCGATGCTGGCATGCCGCTATTTTCTGATCCAGCTACCGCCTTGTGAAACTTGCCCGTGAAAAAGGCATAAAGGTTTCCGTCGTTCCCGGTCCAAGTGCACCGCTTACTGCATTAGCTGCAAGTGGCATTGCTCCGCAGCCATTTACCTTTGTTGGTTTTCCTCCGAGAAAAACCAACGATCAAAAAAAACTTTTTGAAGAATTTTCCATGCTGCGCACTACTATTGTGTTCTTTGAACGCAAAAACCGTTTAGCAGCAACGCTTAAAGCCGCTTTTGAAGTTCTTGGCCCACGAGAACTATGTGTGGCTCGAGAATTGACCAAGCTCCATGAGGAGTTTATCTTAGGTCGACTGGAAAAACATGATGAAATACCAGAAGATCTGTTAGGTGAGATAACTGTTGTTATCGGCCCTCCAGAATCTAACGGTAAAACAAGCGAAGCTGAACTGCTTGCTCTTATTACTGAAGAGACTGAAATTGGCGGCAAGCCGAAAGAGATTGCCCGCCGAGTTAAAGAAGAAGCTTCTGGCTGGACAGTAAAAGCCGTTTATCAGTTCATGCAGGACAATTAATCCCAAAACGTTATACGCTCAGGATTACTAATGCTTACTGCCCGCACTCTCATAACCTGTTTCCTCCGTACATACCTTGTAGGTACGGGATTCAACACTCGCGGCCTGCAGAACACAGGCTTAGTGTTTACTATGGAACCGGGACTGCGGGAACTGTACAAAGACCCTGATGCGCTACGTGAGGCCAGAGGCCGTTATTTAGAGCTATACAATACCCATCCTTTTTGGACGCCTCTTCTTGTAGGCGTGTTCCTTTCCATTGAGTCGCATATTGCAAGAGGCAATTTGCCTGCAAAAATGCTCGGCTCAGTTAAAGAAACTACTACCTACACCCTCTCTGCAATTGGTGACTCCTTTTTTGGAGGAAGCTTGCTGTCCATGTGGGCGCTGTCCACAGTTTGCATGCTTGTCTCAGGATTTGATTCTATTGCTTTAGCATGGACGCTGCTACTCTTTGCAGCCTTGCAGGTATTCAAGTTCTTCACCTTTGTATCCGGAGTCCGGAACGGCCTACAGATGATTACAAGTCTCAGGAACTGGGATCTTATTAACTGGGGAGAAAAGATTAAAATCGTTAACTCCTTCATCCTGGTTCTTATGTTGTATCTTTTCTGGCCGGGTACCCACAGCATTCCAGAGTGGCTGCTCATTGCAGGCACTCTACTAAGCGCAAGTTTTGTTGTGGGAAGACTACATTTATCACGCGTATTGCTGGTCTATCTTTTACTCTTTCTTATGTTTTTTATACTACCGTGGATTAGCAAGGTTATTCCACTTTCCCCAATTTAGAGGAATTGACAACCAATGGAACCTACAGGTGAAAATAACAGCTTAGAAGCAGTTGTTTGCGTAGAGAACGAGCTAGGACTGCACGCACGTCCGGCAGGCAAAGTTGCTCAACTTGCGCAATCATTTCAGGCTGACATTGCTTTTTGGGTGGCAGACCAACAAGCAGACGCAAAGTCCATTCTGGACATTCTCTCCCTTGCAGCACCGCAAGGCACAGAGATTTGCATTAAAGCTTCCGGCTCGGACGCCAGTGAAGCCCTTGAACAAATCAGTCAACTTTTTCATGACAAGTTCGAAGGGGATAGATAGTGGCTCGTAAAATTCTTCGCGGCATACCTGTCTCAGCAGGTATCTCTATCGGTAAGGCTTATTTTGTTAACCGCCAGAAAGAACGCCGCATACCGCGCGAAACCATCCCCCATCATCTGGTGGGTATTGAAACCGAACGACTTCACAACGCTGTTGAAGAAGTCCGTCAGGGATTCATGGATGCCCGTGCGCGTATTCCAGAAGAATTAAAAGAACACGGCGCCATCATCGATTCCCACTTGATGATTTGTCAGGACCCAAAACTTATTGCGTCAGCAGCAAAGAATATTGCTGACCGAGCTATCACCGCAGAATGGGCGCTTGAGCGTTCCATCAACGCTATTGGCAAAGCTTTCAGCGCCATTGATGATCCATACATTCGAGAGCGAATGCAGGATGTACGCGTTGTTGGTGATAAAATTATGCAGGCATTGATTGGCACTCCGAAACCGGTAGAGTTACCGACTGGTCGTCGCGTTCTTATGGCGCATGACCTTACACCGGCTGATGCCATTGAGATTGAACTCAGCAGAATTATGTCTTTTGCTACGGCAGAAGGCGGCAAAACCTCTCATACAGGTATTCTTGCACGTTCTCTGCAAATCCCTGCCATCGTAGGCGTTGAAGACCTTGAAGACTCCATCAGAGATGGAGATCTGGTCATTGTCGACGCTTTAAAAGGACTTATCTTCATTGACCCGAGCGAAGAAGAGCTTGCCCACTACGGTGACAGAAAATACCAATTTGAAGACTATCAGAAAGCCATTGTAAAACAGTGCCACCTTCCGGCCGAAACCGTAGACGGCTACCGCCTTGAGGTTTGTGCTAACATTGAGCTGGCAGAAGAGCTGGTTCAAGTAAAAGACAATGGCGGTCAGGGTGTCGGGCTCTATCGTACTGAATATGCATTCTTCAACAAAAAGAAGATGCCGGACGAAGAGATGTTGTATGAAGAATACACCACTCTGGCAGAGCAGCTTTCACCGGGTAAAGTAATTTTACGTACGCTGGACGTAGGTGCAGACAAGTTATTAGATGAGCAGGCCATGTTAGAAGAAGCTAACCCTGCATTGGGGTTACGCGGTATCCGCTTCTGCCTGCGCTATCAAAGTCTCTTCCGTATGCAGCTGCGCGCCATGCTCCGATCATCTGTCCATGGCAATGTTTCCATCATGTTCCCGATGATCTCCGGCTTAAAAGAGTTGCGTCAGGCACGTTTTGTACTTAACTCTGTTAAGAGCGAACTTGATGCCGAAGGCGTTGCCTACAATCCGGATATTCCAGTGGGTATTATGATCGAACTGCCAAGCGCAGTCATGATCGCAGATACCCTTGCCCGGGAAGTAGATTTCTTCTCCATCGGAACAAATGATCTTATTCAATATTCACTGGGTATTGATAGAACAAACAAACATGTTTCTTATCTTTACCAGCCGCTACATCCAGCCATTGTACGTTCGATTAAGTACGTTATCGATGCCGCGCACAAAGAAGGCATTGAAGCGTCCGTATGTGGCGAAGTAGCATCAGACCCGTATTGTGTACCGATTTTAATGGGCATGAGGGTTGACGGAATTTCCATTGCGCCGCAAGCTATTCCGGGAATTAAACGCATAATCCGCCAGATTGATATGGAAGAGTGCATTGAACTGTTGGGCGACGTGCTTACACACGCCACCGTATCCAGAATCAACACTAAAGTTCGTAAGCGTATTTTTAAACGCTTCCCTGAGGAACTTTCATTCTTCGCATCACTCATTGAGCAGGATGATATAACGGAACCGTAATGAGCAAAAAGAAAAAAAAGAAAAGTGGCGGCAGCTTTATTGCCGTTAATAAAAAAGCACGTCGTTACTACGAAGTGCTAGATACCCTTGAAGCAGGCATGTCACTCCTTGGCACTGAAGTAAAATCAATGCGCGCAGGGCAAGTGGCCTTTACCGACAGTTACATCAGTTACAAAGACGGTGAAGCATGGATCGTAGGGCTGCACATTGCTCCTTACGAAAATGCCGGACACTCACAGCACGAGCCAGAACGCGAACGTAGACTTCTTCTTCACCGTCGTGAAATTGAAATGTGGATGACTAAAGTAGAACAGCGCGGCCTTACTGTTGTGCCGCTTAAACTGTACTTTAAGAACTCCCGCATCAAGCTGGAAATCGGTCTGTGCCGTGGTAAAAAACTGCATGACCAACGTGAAACTATCAAGCAGCGTGATGCCGCTCGTGATGTTGCACGCCAAATGCTGGATCGCTAACCATATCTTACCTATGCCGGAAATAACGTATTATTACGTTCTTTCCGGCATATTCTGTTGTATGGTAAAAGATAGTTTGCTGCGAGCAACACTTGTTCGCTGAAGGTCTTTAGCGAACAAACTGTTTGTTATCTCCGGTAGCCAAAGAACCTGACACTGTCGCTAGCCGTCCTCTCTTATTCTTCGAGAACGGCTGCCGCTTTTACAAAAAGGCTTCTTTGAACTTTCTAATAACTTACTAGTGAGTAATTTTTGATTGGCAAATACGCCCAGCGTTTTATTCGCCAATCACTTTCAGGATAGATGTATGCCGCTACTTTCTCTTCCACAGCGTCGTTTTTTACAAGATCTTTTCTCCGATGCAGATTGCCTGCTGACACCCGAAGAAATGGTTGTTTACGAAGCCGATGCGAGCCGACTTGAAGGCACCCCCCTTGCTGTTGTTCGTCCAGAAACAGATGAGCAAATTATTGAGCTCATGCGTTGGGCGCATAATGAATGCATTCCGTTGTATCCAAGAGCCCGTGCAACAAACGTAGTAGGACTTTGTGTTCCGCAACAGCCGGGTATTGTCGTTTCAACGTTGAAAATGGACTCTATTCTAGAAGTCGATTCTGACGACTTTATTGCTAGAGTTCAACCGGGTGTCATCACTGGCGACCTGCAAAAGCGTGTTGAACAAGACAAGCTATTCTACCCGCCAGACCCAGCAAGTTTAGGAATTTCCACAATCGGCGGTAACGTAGCCACCTGTGCCGGTGGTATGCGCGCGTTGAAATACGGTGTTACCCGTGAATGGGTATTAGGCTGTAAGGCTGTTTTACCCGGTGGCAAAACCATCACCTGCGGTGGCCGTAACCACAAGAATGTTGTGGGGCTTGATCTGCTTCGACTGCTCACAGGCAGCGAAGGGACACTTGCGTTCATGACAGAAATTACGCTCAAGCTTATTCCAAAACCAGAATCCACAGCATCAATTCTCGCAGGGTTTGCAAACCTTGAAGAGGCACTGCACGCTGTTAAGGTTATGTTTAAAGCAGGTATGCTTCCCGCTGCTCTCGAATTCATGGGACCAGAAGTTCTAACAGCATTAAAAGATGCCGGAACAGTTCCATGGCCTCCTACAGTCACAGCTTCACTGCTGCTACGTTTCGATGGCTCACATCAAGCTTTGAAAGCAGACCTGGACAAAGCTGAGGCCATCTTTAAAGCATGTAACGTGCTTTGGTCTACCACTGGTCTCGGCAAAGAAGAGGAAGAGCCACTTTGGGATGTTCGACGTTCCATCAACCCTGCTTCCTTTAAAGTAGCGCCAAACAAATTTTCCGATGATGTTACCGTTCCACGCGGCAGACTTTTAGAAGCTGTCACTGGCATCCGTAAAATCGCAGACACGTACAGCCTGCCGATTCTTACGTTCGGGCATGTGGGTGACGGCAACATTCACGTCAACATCATGCACGATGCTACAGACGCAGACGAACTGGCTCGTGCCAAAACGGCTAAGAAAGAAATTTCAGAATTTGTTCTCTCTTTACGAGGAACTCTTTCCGGTGAGCACGGTGTTGGATTGATTAAAGCGCCGTACGTTCATTTACAGCTTAGTGAAACCGAACGCTCACTCATGAAGCAGATCAAAGAGGTATTTGATCCGCACTCCATTATGAACCCGGGCAAAGCGTTTTAAGGGGATAGAAGAATGACACAAGACAACTCACATAAAACTACCCCTGAAGCCAAAGGTCCTACAAAAAAAGAGCGCGAAGCAGCCTGCATTCTTTGCGGCAAATGTGTTTCTGTTTGCCCCGTATTTCTTGCCACCAAACAGGAAGAACTTACACCAAAGGCAAAACAGCGTACTATTGCTTCCCTCAAAGAAAATACGCAAAAGCTTAATGTTACAGACTGTAACAAGCTAGCAGAGATGTGCATATCCTGCGGTAAATGCGCTCAAACTTGTCCTCAGGGACTTAATTTTCCAAAGCAGCTTGCTAACATGCGCGCCGCCCACTCCGGCTGGCGTCAATGGGTCTGGAACCGCTGGGTTAATCAGGGCACTGTGCTCTGGCCTATGCTTTCCACCTTAAGCAAAGCCGCACCGGACTCTAAAGGGAAAAACGAAACAACCCGCTTCGTGCAGTCTATTCAGGCGATGCAATCCCCGACAGATATTCCACCGTACATTGCCATCGCCAAATACGACCAAGAGTTGGCAAAAGGACAACGAGTACTCCTTTTTGCAGGATGTACCGCCAACCGCGTGCAAAAAAGCTGGAAAAAGAAAAGCGAATCCATTCTTAAAAACCTTGGGTACCAGCTGCTTCCTGCCAAAAACTTAACGTGCTGCGGGCTCACACTGGAGCATGCAGGCGTGCCTGATGCTGCACACAAAAGCCGGATGCAAAACTTACGCGCATGGCGAACAGCAGAACGTCCGCTTCTCGTGACATTCTGTGCAACCTGTTATCTCGGATTAGCCGAATATGCCCATGATGAGTCTTTAGACTGGGCAGAAGGCGAACAGAAAGCGTGGACAAACGCATTGCGCCCTCTTTCTTCATTATGGGGCAATTCACTTTTCACAGTCGACACCCCAAGCCATCTTCTTATCCGTTACCATCAGCCGTGCCATTGGCATGGTAAAGATGCAGATTATGCATGGCTGAAGGAAGTTCTCTACGAAGAAATAAGCGCACCGGACTCCGCATCATGCTGCGGCATGGGCGGTATCGCGCAACTTGGCAACCGCAACCTTACCCGAACCGTTGCAAGTCGCTGTTGGGATAATTTGCTCCAAAAGCCACTAAAAAAAGACGACAGTATTCCATGTTACAGCAAGCCGCAGGGAAACTGTCTTTGTGACCTCTATGACGAAGAAGATGAAGAAACACTGGAACTCTGCGATGAAGTAGAATCCACATATCTTGTTATTACCGGTTGCAGCGGATGCACACTTCAGCTTCGTGGGACAGCGCCAACGCACAACGGCGAAAAAATAAAGGTGGGACACTGGCTCGATATTCTCGCGCCATAATCGTTCCTAGGTGCCCATAACGGGCAAAAAGTGGCTGTGCCTCTTGCCAATCCTCATTGCGTTATTAACTGTAATCCAGTACAAATTGTTGGATTGTCCTGTGTCTCAGTGACAACGATCACAGCCCGATTATTACAAATTTTCCTCTCCATGTTCATTTGGAGTTATATACTGTTTTCAGGAGAAAGAATGATCAATTTCGTTATCAAAAAAGTATTCGGCTCTCAGAACGAGCGCTACTTAAAAACCCTGCGTCCGTTGATTGCAGAGATCAACGCACTTGAACCTAACGTTCAGAAAATGCAGGATGAAGACCTCCCAGCACGTATCGCCGAACTCAAAGCTGAAGTTGCCAACGGAACAGAGCTTAAAGAAATTCTCCCTGAAGTTTTTGCAATTGTTCGTGAAGCCAGTGTGCGCATACTTGGTATGCGTCACTACGATGTACAGCTGATTGGTGGCTGTGCACTGCATGACGGTAAAATTGCTGAAATGAAAACTGGTGAAGGTAAAACACTTGTTGCTACTTTGCCAGTTGTCTTGAACGCGCTCACAGGTAAAGGCGTGCACGTAATTACCGTGAACGACTACCTCGCAAGCCGCGATGCCGAATGGATGGGCAAACTTTACAGCTTCCTCGGTCTTACCACAGGTATCATCGTTCATGGTCTGAACGATGAAGAACGCAAAGCTGCTTACGGTTCCGACATTACATACGGCACCAACAACGAATTCGGTTTTGACTACCTGCGTGACAACATGAAGTTCTACAAAGAACAGCTTGTACAGCGCCCGCACAACTATGCAATCGTCGATGAAGTTGACTCCATTCTCATTGACGAAGCCCGTACTCCTCTTATCATCTCCGGTGCCTCTGAAGATTCCACCGCCCTGTACGGACAGATTGATACAATCGTTCCTTTTCTTACAAATGATGTTCACTATACAATGGATGAAAAAGCCCGTTCTGCATCTCTTACAGACGAAGGCGTTGTCCGTGTAGAAGAGCTTTTAAAAGTCGACAACCTGTACGATCCAACCAACATCACCCTGCAGCATCATGTATTGCAGGCACTGAAAGCACACAAAATCTTCAAACGTGATGTAGACTACATCGTCAAAGATGATCAGGTTGTTATTGTTGATGAATTTACCGGTCGTCTTATGCCGGGTAGACGCTTCTCAGACGGCCTGCATCAGGCACTGGAAGCAAAAGAAGGCGTTAAAGTTGAAGCAGAGAACCAGACACTCGCTTCCATCACCTTCCAGAACTACTTCCGCATGTACGAAAAACTGAGCGGTATGACTGGTACTGCAGACACAGAAGCTGTTGAATTTCAGCAGATTTACAACTTGTCTGTGTGTTCCATCCCGTCAAACCGTCCACTGACCCGTAAAGATTTTCCGGATGTTATCTACCGCACCAACCGAGAAAAATTCAATGCTATTGCAGATTCCATTGCCGAACTGCATAAGGCTGACCAGCCAGTTCTCGTTGGCACAATCTCCATTGAAACATCCGAGCTTATTTCTCAGCTTCTCAAACAGCGCCGCACCCCGCATAGCGTATTGAACGCGAAGCACCACGAGCAGGAAGCGGAAATTATCGCTGAAGCAGGTCAAAAAGGCCGCGTTACCATTGCTACCAACATGGCTGGTCGTGGTACTGACATCGTGCTCGGTGAAGGCGTAACAGAAGCTGGCGGCTTACACATTCTTGGTACAGAACGCCACGAATCACGCCGTATTGATAACCAGCTGCGTGGTCGTTCCGGTCGTCAGGGTGATCCGGGTTCCTCCCGATTCTACCTGTCTCTGGAAGATGATCTCATGCGCTTGTTCGCATCCGAACGTATGTCCGGAATGATGCAGAAACTTGGCATGGACGAAGGCGAACCTATCGAAAACAGCATGGTTTCAAAAGCAATCGAAAACGCACAGAAACGCGTTGAGGGTCGCAACTTTGAAATCCGTAAAACTCTTCTGGACTACGATGACGTTATGAACCAGCAGCGTGAGGTTATCTACACCCTTCGCCGCGACATCATGATGAACGAAAGTCAGGAAGAGCTTATTCAGGAATTCCTCGGCGATCTCATGGATGCTCTCTACGAACAGTGGAATGCAACCAAACCAGAAGATCGCAAAGAACTTGCTGAATCTCTGCCAGCACAGCTGGATGAAGTTTTCAACCTCTCCGCATCTATCAATCTCAAGCCTGTTCCATCAGAAGAAGAAACACACAAAGCGGTTCAGGATCGCCTTGCTGTGCTCAAAGATGACGCAAAAGAAGTATACGAAGATGTACTGCGTTACTTCCTGCTTGAAGAACTTGATCGCTGCTGGAAAGAACACCTTCTCACAATGGACCATCTCCGCGAAGGTATCGGTCTGCGTGGCTACGGTCAGCGCGATCCTAAGCAAGAATACAAGCGTGAAGGCTTCGAACTTTTCCAGGATATGCTTTTCCGTATCCGCGAAAACGTGTTCAAAGCGCTTACCCGTCTGCGCATCCAGCGTCCTGAAGAGGAAGAGCAGGAAATTCTTCGCGACGAATTCCGTCACAAAGAAGAAACAGACGTTACCTACTCCGGTAGTGAAGATGAGCACAAGCCGTCCAAACGCACCGAACCAAAAATCGGTCGTAACGCTCCTTGCCCTTGCGGCAGCGGCAAGAAATACAAAAAATGCTGCGGCGCTTAGAGCAGGAATAAAGCGAATTGCCTGCGGCGCGTTATATTTTCTTTTTGTTTTTTAGCCTTCGGCGTGTCGCCGACGGGGAAGGGCTCCGCCCCTCCACCCCGCAAGGGGGAATCCCCCTTGACCCGATTAACGACAACCGCACGTCTCTAAAAACAATTACGACTTAATTACGCTTTATTAAAGGGTGGAGTTTTTAACTCCACCCTTTTTCTTTTTACGCTAGACTATACTCCTAAAAAAACTTCTCTCCTGAGAGCTAGAAATCTTTTTATTAAGCATCTACCATAAAAAATGGTTCTACACGAACAGCATACCCCCTACCTTCTTCCCCAAAATCACAAAGTCAGTGGGGTATAAGCCGCGTGAGAACATAAGCAACAACATGTCTCGCATAATAAAAAGTTTGAAGGGGGGTCTGGGGGGGAAACTTGCAAGCTTTAGCCGTTCTCGAGGCACGAGGGATTACGGATAAAGACAGTGAAACAGTTTCCAGCCCAGCCGCCGGAGGCAACCGTCGGAGACAATTATCAAAAGTTAACCGACTACAAGTTACCATTGAACTTATTGGTAGCCATTGACATTCTAAGAAGTCTCGCAAATTATGACGTGTTGATTAATGGAACTACGTTTTAACCAGTAACAAAGACGAGAGATGCCGTGGATACTCCTAAAGGATACAAATACGCTGCCATTGAAGGGAATTTAAAGTATTCTGGCAGACTCGACCTTGCGCTTATCGTAAGTGAAACACCTTGCGTTGCAGCGGGTACGTTTACGACAAATAAATTTCAGGCTGCTCCTATATTGGTCGCCAAAGAGCTTGTAGAAAATTCTTCACGAGTTCAGGCTGTAATGATCAACGCTGGCAGCGCCAACGCATGCACTGGGGAAGAAGGACTTGCAAATTGTAGGCGATCACTGGAGCTTGTTGCTTCTGGTCTTGGGCTTACATCTGATGCAATTCTTCCTGCTTCAACCGGTGTTATCGGCTTACAATTCGACATGGAAAAATGGGAAGCTGCGGCACCTGTTCTTGTTAATGCTGTTGGCAACCACACGGGTGATGATTTTGCAGATGCAATCATGACCACGGATACCTTCCCTAAAAAAGCAAGCCGATCCATTGTTGTTGATGGTAAGACTGTTACCATTGCAGGCATGGCAAAAGGCGCAGGCATGATTTGCCCTAACATGGCAACCATGCTGGGCACTGTAATTACAGATGCTAAGATTGACGCTGCTATGTGGAAACGCATTGTGAAGGTCGCTGTTGACGGCTCATTCAACTGTGTTTCTGTAGACGGTGACACTTCTACAAACGACTGCGTTCTTGCTTTAGCGAACGGTGCGAGTGACGCGTGTATTACAGATGCTACTGAAGCAGAATTTCAACACGCTGTAACTGCAATTATGCGTGAGTTATCCTACCAGTTGGTGCAGGATGGCGAAGGTGCTACCAAAGTAATGCAGATTATGGTTTCCGGCGCTAAGAACGACGCTGAAGCCGATCAGGTAGCACGTACTGTTGGACATTCTCCGTTAGTAAAGACTGCCATCTACGGCAAAGATGCTAACTGGGGTCGTATTGTCGCAGCAATTGGACGAAGTGGTGCAGAGTTTGAAGCAAACGATGTACAGCTTACCATGTGCGGAATTGAATTATTCAAGAATGGTCAGCCTACTGATGCAGACTTTGACACCCTTCTGAAGCCGTATTTAGAAAAACGTGATATTCTCATCGACATTGTTCTTGGAAATGGTGAAGGTAAAGCAGAATTATTTGCATCTGATCTTACTCATGAGTATATTAACATCAATGCAGATTACCGCAGTTAGCAGCGCTTTTCGCGCAACCCTACAGAAAACGCCGCATATTTTAAATTTATTTTTAAAATTGCGCTTGACAGTTACCCCTCGTTTTCTGTAAACACTCTTTCGTCGCAACGAAGCAATGTCTTCGTGAAGACCACAAAACACGGTGAGGTGTCCGAGTTGGCCGAAGGAGCTCGCCTGCTAAGTGAGTATACGCCTTAAAAGCGTATCGAGAGTTCGAATCTCTCCCTCATCGCCAGTGTTTATTTGGGTTGTATCGCAAGATACAACCCTTTTTTTGTGCCTGTTGTTCAGTAGGCACATCATCACCTTCCCCATCTTCAAAGCTTTTTTTAAAGCGAATCAAGCAATCTCTATCTTTCCATGCCAGTAGGTTTCGTGCTCATCGTTTAACCGTGTGAGTGTTCGTATGCACGTCTTTCTATGAGTGTACTGGTGGTGTCCTTGTGACTGTCTTATGAACATCCACACGTGCACTTTGTTTAGACATGTTTTTGGCTACAACCCACTCCGTTTACATTCATCTGATCACACGATACCTCAGCAATACTTATCCTCAGCTCTTCCTAAAGAAAAATCTATTTTTGTCTGTAAAAAGCTTCTGAGAATTGATGTACAATATTTGATCATCACTTCATTATAAAATTTTCTAATTCATATTCTTTGGAATGAAGAGACATTTTCTCTGTGTTCTATATGTACTTTTATTATCTTTCTTCCAGTCTATAATGTTGGATAACGTAAAAAACACGCAATACATTCGTATTGTTGTTTTTTATTGATATGTATTCCAACTTTTCTGGAAGGGATGATTAATGAAAAAGCTTCTCCTGATTATATCTATTGCTTTGTTTGCAACCTATCCATCCACTTTATCCGCAGAGATATACAAAAATCTTATTCCTCAAGAGAACATTTCTGAATATATAGTTCACCACGACTTCTATTCTCTTGGGTATGATGAAGAGACTGAACAGGCAGCTTGGGTCATGTACGAGTACACTAAGGAAGAAGCCAACACTCCGAGGGTGCAACGAAAAGACAGGTTCCGCCCCGACCCTGCGATTCCCACTCGCTCTGCAAATTTGCGTGATTACAAAAAGTCCGGATTCGACAGAGGACATCTTGCCCCCGCAGCAGACATGGCCTTTTGCACACAAGCAATGCGCGACTCCTTTTTCATGTCAAACATGAGCCCGCAGCAACCTAAATTTAATCGTGGTGTCTGGAAAAAACTCGAAGCAACTGTCCGTCGCTGGGCAGAGCATGACACTGTTATCATAATCACTGCAGGCGTCCTTCATGGTGACCAATTTATCGGGCGCAATAAAGTTCTCGTTCCCGATGCCTACTATAAAATTGTCTACATCCCCTCCCAAAACAAGGCTATTGGATTTCTTCTCCCGAATGAAGGCTCAAAGAAAAAGTTACATTCTTTCGCCGTGTCGATTGATGCCATCGAAGCGACTACAGGTATCGATTTCTTTTCTGCGCTGGAAGATTCTCAGGAAAATGCACTCGAAAGCCAATGCGACATACAGAGCTGGGAATGGGGTCGTTCAAGGTAGTCCTGACTGCACAAAATATCTGCTAGATAACGCTCGCGATAACATTACTTTCATGTTTAACTGCACCTAACGTTAATCTTGTATATGTCATCAGCATCTAAAGAATTTTAAAAGCTTTCTCTTACTCCATTGCTGCTCTGGGAAAGCTGCTGCAACCATCAGATTAAATTCTAGAAGCGCACACTGATGCATATTTCATCAACAGCCACCACGTTGCGGAGACCCTATGAACGAGCAATATCGCATTGAGCGTGACTCTCTTGGCGAATTTCAAGTTCCTATAGATGCGTATTACGGGGTACACACAGCCCGTGCCGTACTGAACTTCACCATCACCGGCATCCCCTTGCATCACTTTCCAGAGTTGGTCATATCACTTGCACGCGTGAAGAAAGCGTGTGCTCTTACAAACTTTGAAAGTAAACTTCTCACAGACATTCAAGCCAATGCCATCATTGAAGCATGTGACGACATTATTGAAGGTGATCACCACGATCAATTCATTGTCGATATGATGCAAGGCGGCGCAGGCACCTCCACAAACATGAACGCCAACGAGGTTATTGCAAACCTCGCTCTGGAAAAAATGGGTTATGAGAAAGGTGACTACATCCACCTGCACCCGAACGATCATGTTAACTGTTCACAATCCACAAATGATGTGTATCCAACCAGTGCCCGCATTGCAGTTTTGAGCAAATGCAAAGCGTTGACAGATCAGCAGCTGGAACTCAGTGAAGCTTTTAAGGAACGGGCAGAAAAATTCAGCACAATTCTAAAAGTTGGTCGAACACAGTTGCAGGACGCTGTGCCCATCACACTGGGCTCTGAATTCGCAGCATATTCAGTAACCATCGAAGAAGATGTTGAACGCGTTAATCAGCTGTCTCAATTGCTTAAAGAGATAAATCTTGGCGGCACAGCTATAGGCACCTGTATTAACACCCCCCCGCATTTTTCCTACAAGGCAGTCCGTCACCTTAGCAAACTTGTTGGATACGAACTTACTCCCGCTGCCAATCTTATTGAAGCGTCATCAGATATGGGTGCCTTTGTTACCTTCTCTGGAACACTTCGCCGTATAAGTGTAAAGCTTTCCAAAATTTGTAACGATCTCAGATTACTCAGCAGTGGCCCTTGCGCAGGTTTTGGTGAAATATCACTACCTCCGGTACAAGCTGGGTCATCCATCATGCCGGGTAAAGTAAATCCGGTTATTCCCGAAGTCGTGAATCAGGTTGCATATCAGGTCATAGGGCACGATGTAACAGTAACCATGGCTGCGGAAGCTGGACAGCTCCAGCTTAATGTTATGGAACCTGTCATTATTTTAAACGTGTTGCAGTCAGTTCATATGCTTATTAATGCAATGCACGCCCTTGCAACCAAATGCGTTAACGGCATCACTGCTAACGAAGAACGTTGCGAAGAGCTTCTGCATAACAGCTCTGTCATGGCAACTGTCTTGGTACCAATTATCGGCTACGAAAAAGCTGCAGACATCGCAAAACTTTCTCTTAAAAAACGTATTCCGGTTGCTGAGGCAGCAGCTAAACTTGGAATTCTGACAGAGGAAGAAGTCTACGACGCCTTTACCACATGCCATCTGGCATAGCCCTATTCATTTTTCTGTAATCCAGTACATAGCAAAAAACGCCCCTGACAGAGTTACTCTGTCAGGGGCGTTCATTTTATCAGGATAACAGGTAGCGGCTAAGCGGCATCACCCGGTGCAGAATCTGCACCCTTTCGTTTTTCGCTTTCTTCTATGGATTCTTTCAAGACTGCCTCAGTATCGTTCTGTTCTTGTGCTTTTTTATTGGTCAATTTTTCCCAGCGCGCTTTTGCGCCTTCTTTAAGGGAACAAAGCACAGGTACAACAAGCAAGGTAAGCATTGTTGCGACAAACAGACCGAAGATAACTGCAACAGCCATCGGGCTCCACCATTCAGTTGAGTCTGACTTCGTAATGAACGAGAACGTAAAGAAGTCAAAACTAATGCCCACTGCCATTGGCAGCAAACCTAGAATGGTTGTAATCGCGGTAAGCAATACAGGGCGGAAACGGGTAAGGCCAGCCTTAACAAGCGCCTCACGTGTTTTCATCCCTTTAGCTCGCAACTGTTCAAAGTAGTCAATAAGTACAATTGCGTTGTTAACAACAACCCCCGCCAATGAAATTACACCAACACCTGTCATAACGACACCGAACGGCATTCCACAAATAAGAAGCCCTCCGAACACGCCGATAAGAGACAACAATACGGATGTAAGAATAATAAACGGCGTTGCCATTGAGTTGAACTGCGCCACCAGCACAAGGAAGATAAGGAAGATCGTCGCAACAAATGCTTCAGTGAGAAACTCCGAAGCCTTACGCTGCTCTTCCTGCTCACCCGAGAAGGTGTATGAGTAGCCGCGAGGCCAGCTCATTTCTTTTAGGCGCACATCAAGCTCACGAATAACATCGTTTGCAAGACGTCCTTCGACGTTTGCAGAAACCGTAACAACTCGTTTCTGGTCTTTATGGTTAATAGCACCAAGACCGGAGGCAAGTTTAACAGAGGCTACAGATGTAAGCGGAATAGGTTCGCCATCTGCGCCGGATACGGTAATACGACGTAACGCTTTAATAGACTGGCGTTCACTTTCCGGAAGCTTTGTCAGAATATCGTATTCGTCTTTTCCCTCACGGAATACGCCAACTTTTACGCCGTTAATCGCTGCCTTGATGGTGTATGCAATTGTATACGTATCAAGACCGAGCAATGCAGCACGTTCTTTATCTACACGAATCTGAATTTCCGGTTTACCGGAAACAAAGTCGTCTTTTATATCAACTGGTCCCGGGATATCACGCATGACAGCACGAATGTTATCAACAATCACACCAAGCTCTCGCATATCCTTACCGTACACTTCCAAGTTGACTGGAGCGCCGGTTGGAGGACCACCTTTTTCTTCTTCAACACGAACTTCCGCACCGGTGATCATAGCGGTAAGGCGGTCACGCACCTCGTTGATAATATCAGAGGATTGTATTTCGCGATCTGCGATTGGTTTAAAGTCCAGAGTTACAGCACCAAGATGTGTACCTGTGCCACCGCCGCCGAATGTTCCTCCGGAGCCGGAACCTGTGTTGGCAATAACAAAACGAACATCTTTATACTCTTCCCCGACACGTTCAATCACACGCATAAATCGGTCTGTAGCATCAAGGTTTGTTCCCACAGGAGCCTTGATGTTTACGTTTGCGCGTTTAGGTTCTGCTTTCGGGAAAAACTCAACACCTTTGCCGTAAGTTCCGAAGGCAAAAATAGATGCGAAGAACATAACTACAGAAATACCAAGAATTATAAGCCGGTGATCCAAAGACCAATTCAACATCCCAAGATAGATGCGTCGTGCGCCCGTAATTTTTTCTTCACCGTTATCCATAAACTTAGCCGGAGCCGCAGTTTGGAATCGTGATGAAAAGACAGGGTTAATAACCAACGCAACGAACAGGGAGCCAAAAAGTGCAAGGATTACTGTACGAGGCAGATAGGACATAAATTCGCCCATAATGCCCGGCCAGAAGATCATCGGGAAAAAAGCACCAACAGTTGTTAATGTAGAGGTAATAACAGGCCATGCAACCTCGTTAGTACCATCCATTGCGGCCTGAAATCTGCTTTTTCCTTCCTGCATATGCCTGTAGATATTTTCAACAATAACAATACCGTTATCCACCAGCATCCCGAGTGCAAGAATAAGCGAGAACAGCACAACCATGTTGAGCGTGATGTCCAGCAATCGTAGCAGCACAAAGGTAATGAGCATGGAAAGCGGGATTGCTATGGAAACAAAGAAGGCAGATCGTCCACCGATAAATAAGAATACAACCGCAAGTACAAGCACAAGACCAGTGAGAATGTTGTTCTCAAGGTCAGACACCATCATGCGGACGTCTTCTGCTCTATCGCCGACAACATCAAGAATCAATGTTGGCGGGAGGAATTTTTTCGCCTCTTCAAGAGCAACAGTAACGCCTTTGTTTACCTCAATAATATTTTCACCGCTTCGCTTAATGATCTGAAGCGTAACGGCGTTTTGTCCGTTCATACGGCTCCGCGTTACAGGATCTTTGTAATGATCCTGAATTTCGGCAATATCTCGAAGGTAAACAGGCTTTCCATCGCGCACAAATGCAACAATGTTATTGATCTCTGAAGGAGTTTGGAAATCCTCAGGAACACGAACTTGATAGCGGGCGTCACCAATATTCATTGAGCCGCCCGGCATGTTCACGTTGCCCTTCTGAACAGAGTTCACCAAGGCGCTAAACGGAACATTGTATGCACCGATACGATCAAGGTCGAACTCAACATGAATCTCGCGTTCGAGGCCACCCATGAGGCGAGCATCAAGAACACCTTGAACAGACTCAAGCTTATCTTCTAAATCTTCAGCAAAAACCTTCAGCCGTTTCAAGCTAAAGGGACCGGACAATACAATCTGCATTGTCGGCATATCAGAAAAGTTTGCTTCCGAGACAAGCGGGTCATCTTCTAAATCGCCCGGAAGGTCGCCTGATGCCTGATCAACTTTATCACGCACTTTTTGCAGTGCATCATCAATAACTACGCTTGGTAAAAACTTAATCGCAATGGCGGATTCACCATCTTTCGATGTCGATCTAAGCTCTTCAACATCTGCAAGTCCCTTGAGCTTTCTCTCAAGAGGAATAGTTACCAGCTTTTCAATATCTTCAGGGGCAACACCTTCGTAAGTTGTATTTACGAAAATATAGGGAATCGTAATATCTGGCTCAGCTTCACGCGGCAGTGAAAAATAGCTACTTAAACCAGCTAAAATTATAAGCCACAGTAGAACAAATACTACGGACTGCCTCTTCAACGCTACTTGGTTAAGTATCATCGAACATCCACCTTCACGCCGTCTTCAACTTCTCGCTGTCCTGCTACAATCAGTTTTTCACCGACATTCAAACCGGCAATAATCTGCACTCTGTCGCCATCAATAACGCCAAGAGTAACTGTACGGGCTTCTGCTACGCCATCTTTTTCAATAAATGCGATACGTTCTCCGCCTTTATCGATAACAGAAAATAGTGGAACAGATACGATATCGCTCAACGCACGACGTACAAAACTTGCACGCGCAATCATACCCGGACGAATACGACCGTCTGCATTTTTAACAATAATTCTAACCGGGAAAGTACGGGTTGCTGGATCTGCTTTCCATGCAACGAAATCAACCACGCCGCTCCATTTCTCGTTCGGGTAGGCATCAAACACAACTGGTGCGATCTGCCCTTTAGAAAGAAAGCGTACGTCCATTTCCGGCACACTGAACGTAATTTTAATCTGATCAACGTTCACAATGTTTGCTATAGGATTGCCTTTAGAAACATATTCACCCGGATCAACATTAACTTTGTTCACAACACCGGAAACAGGAGAAACAACAATACCGTGCTCGTATTTAACTTCTGCTTCTCGCAGATTTGTTTCAGCGACAGTAAATTCTGTTTCAGCCTGCTCCAACTCTTCGCGTGAAAGAACGTTACTTTTGTAAAGCTTTCTACGGCGGTTAAGTTGGTGCTTTTTCATTGTAAGGTTTGCATCAGCACGATCTTTTGCAGCTTTCAATGCTTCAAGATCAATACGAACAATATGCCCGTTTGCCGCAACAGAATCCCCTTCTGTTACACCAACCCACTCAATGAGTCCGTCTTGTTCTGCGGCCAGTGCTACATCGTACATCGCCTCTGTTTCACCCGGCAGCATAATTTTATCTGTAATTGCAGCTGGAATCAGAGTTTCAACCTTAACATTTACAACATATTCTTTTGCAGTCTGCACATTCTCTGTCGTGTCGCTTGCTTCACCATTGCTACATGCCGTCAGACTTACGAGCACGCTTGCAACAATCAGCATCGCACAAATTTGGGAAATCAATTTCTGCATCCATCAACTCCGAATAGTTCTTAATGCCTCCAATAGAGAAGGCAGTAATATGTTGTGCAATACCGAAGACTTCATCATCAGTGAAAACTGTCTGATTTCGAGCTAACAATAAGTCATCAATATGCATTGCGTAGAAAAAAAGCTGTGAAAAATAGCCGCTTGTCAATGAATCAAGTTGTTTTGGACCCCATACATTCCCTGTCATTGTGTCGATAATCGGGATAACTCCCCCGCGTAATTCGAGCCAATCTTTCTCAGAGACATGCAAGAATTCTTCAAAATCATTAATGAAGGCATCAAGCAGCAGCTTGTTAAGTTCCCAATACTCATCACCATGCGAGATAAGCATTCCACTCACACAAGCCAATGTAAAACCAAACAATCGTTCTTCCGGTTCAGCAGAATCTGTTAATCCACCATGCAACGGGTATATCCCCCGAACCTCATGCAAGAACTCTTCTAAAACAGCAGCCAACAACTTATTTTTATTACCAAAATGATAATTTACAGCAGACACATTAGCATTTGCAGCAGTACAAATCTCACGCACTGTTGCGTTGTGTCCCTTTTGAGAAAAAATGATGCGGGCCGTATTAAAAATACGGCTACGGGTATCCAACGCACTTTGCGCTTGATTACGCCGCTCTCTCCATGCGTGTAACGCCTGTTCCCGCGATTTATAATAATTACGCGCAATTTCTTTAAACTGTGCGGGAATTATTTTTCTATCCATTCGAACCTCACCTCAAGCAAATTCAAACACCGTTTGAAACCTTATTTCAAACACTGTTTGAATCTGTCAAGTGGTTTCTATTTATCGCGCGAAATGAACATGTTGAGAAAGGATTCTTACCCCCACTCTGACACTACTTTTTTTCCTTTTACATCAACAATCACCATAAAACATGTAATTCTGCTTATTTTACTCAATACAAACAAACACTTACTCTATCAATAATTCTAAACCCTATATCGGCTCTGGTTAAAGTTTTTTCTAAAATTTCCGATAGATAACTATACTGAATTACAAGATTCATTCTTCATTATGAAATTTTTATGTGCAAACAAAATTTGATTATAGAACTACAAATAACAACTGCCAGCTCACTACTTACTTCAAAAAAAGAACTCAACCAGCAGTACATTGTGCACGCTGGATAAATGGCTTGCTAGATTGGTACATCATGACCACCCATTGACGTATCAAAAAACAATCACAACTATCGGGGGCTAGAAGAATGGAGCTAAACTTTAATCGTAAATTGATCGGCTCTGTATTGCTTGTAATTGTCACACTGTTAGGTGTTCTTAGTTGGAACAACTACTCAGTTTCACATAGTGCACTGGTAAAACTTGGTGACCAGTTTATCAGCACAATGGTTGTGGGACTAAAAGACAGTGTGGAAATGCAGCACCAAATTACACTTGAAAAACTCGAAACCGATGTAAGTGTTTTTGATGATGAAATCGAAAACCACGGGGGGTTACGTGTAAATTCACAAAAAACTGTAACAACTACTATCACCAATCAAATCAGCAAAAAGTCTGAATCCGTAACAATTCCAGTCCTTCAGCTTGGAGCAGAGGATTCCGCTACGGTGCTGAATGCCAGCAACAAACTTGTTGATAAAGTCCAGGAAATGGTCGGTGGTACTGCAACAATTTTTCAGGCACTTCCGGGAAAACTTCTACGTGTTTCCACCAACGTAAAGAAACTCGACGGTAACCGTGCAACTGGCACATACATTCCTGCCAGCAGCGCAGTGTACAAGACAGTTATGAACGGTCAAACCTTCCGCGGCAGAGCCTATGTAGTAAACGCATGGTACGTAACAATATACAAGCCACTCAAAGATTCCAGCGGCAACGTAATTGCAGTTGTGTACTGTGGTAGACCAATGATGACCCCGCCTCTGCTCGAAATGATTAAAAAGATCACCTACGATGGGCATGGGTATCCGTTTATTGTGCGCTCTGACGGTAGTTTCGTATATCATCCGGACGCAGCGCTCATGGCCGACGGAAATTTGAATGACACAGAAGCCGGTAAGATTATGATGAAGAACAAAAACGGCTTCACTCAATACGAATACAACGGCACAAAACGTCTCTCATTTTCTCAGACTATTGAATCCAGAGACTGGCTGATTTATTTCACAATACCGGAAAAGTACTTGAGCCTTGGTGCCGATGAAACCTTGCAAAAGTTAAGCATTGCAAGCATTTCCGGCGGCATTCTCATCTCAAGCCTTGTTCTTATATTCCTGCTGCGTAGTTTGCTCCGACCTCTCGAAGAGTTGGGGAACACCACAAAGAAAATTGCAGCGGGCGACCTGAATGCACGAACTGATTATCATCTTAATGACGCTATCGGAAGTACTGTTACTTCAGTTAATACAATGGTTGCAGAACTTAAGGCCAAACTTGGGTTCTCTGAAGGTGTTCTAAAGGGCATTCCGACTCCGTGTTCCATCATCGGACCGGACTTCACAGTCTCTTGGTCTAATCAGCATCTTTGTGATTTAATCGGAAAAACTGGAACTCCCGAAAGTTATGTAGGAGTTAGCTCCGGTAAGTTCTTCTATAACGATAACAGCTATGAAACCCTGTCTGACAAGGCCATCCGTACTGAACAGTCATTACAGAATGACATTGAGTACAAACATCCTGACGGGAATATTCTCTACATTGCTGTCAGCACCACTCCGTTCTATGACATGGATGGTAAGCTGCTTGGTTCAGTAGCATTCTGGCATGATATGACAGAGATTCATGAAAACGAGTCTGTCATTATTCGTCAGAATGAGCGTATTGCCGACACTGCTGCACAGGCACATTCCATTGCGGATCAAGTGTCCTCTGCTGCTGAAGAATTGTCTGCACAGGTAGAACAATGTAGAGTCGGCGCCTCCACTCAGGCTGCGCGCGTTGGTGAATCTGCCATCGCTATCGAAGAAATGAACTCTACTACCCTTGAAGTAGCTAGAAACGCATCTGATGCCGCAGAAAATGCTGATAATGCTCGGAAAATAGCCGAAGAAGGTGCAACTGTTGTATCTCAGGTTACGACATCAACAGAAGAAGTGCATTCCCACGCCAGCTTAATGCAAAAGACGCTTACGGAGTTAGGAGCACAGGCTGACGGGGTTGGTAATATTATCAGTGTTATTAATGACATTGCAGACCAGACAAACTTGCTCGCACTAAACGCTGCAATTGAAGCTGCACGAGCAGGAGAGGCTGGACGAGGCTTTGCAGTTGTTGCAGATGAAGTCCGCAAGCTTGCTGAAAAAACAATGAATGCAACTAAAGAAGTTGAGTCTGTCGTGCAGGGCATCCAAAAAAGCACCCACGGCACTCTCGACCATATGAGTGACGTTGCTGAACTTGTAGAAAGCACCACTGCCCAGACACATAATGCGGGCAAGGCGTTAGGACAAATTGTAGATACGGTTATGGAAACTTCAGACAGGGTGCGATCCATCGCTACGGCTGCCGAAGAACAATCCGCAGCAGCAGAACAAATTGCCGGAGCAGCAGGTGAGGTCAACCGCCTTGCGGATGAATCCGCATTGGCTCTTACTGAGTCTTCGCACGCAGTTGTTGAGCTTTCCAGACTAGCTCAGAGTTTGAAAACGCTTATTGATGATCTCCAACAGTAATAAAAAAAAAAGAGCTCGTGTCTTAGGCACGGGCTCTTTTTTTATGGTCTCAATATAATTCCTGTCATCCAGATCACATCAGCAAACACAGCCGCACTTGAAAATGCTACCAATGCTCCTTCATAATTTCAGTCTTCACTCTCTGCCCTATGGGTGATATGGCGTTCTTGTCGGTATAAAATTCCATGCAAGTACGTATTGCTGCCACCATCCCTTGCTATATCTTCAACTAAACTTTGGCAGACTGTACAGGAGAAGACTGTGTTTACAGAAAAAGCTAACGAATGCATTACGCATGCGCATCGTGGAGCACGAGCTTACGCTCCGGAAAATACCATGCCCGCGTTTCATATAGCCCATGAACTTGGTGCTGAAGCGATTGAGCTTGATGTAAACCTGACTAAGGATGGGTACGCGGTCATTTTCCATGACTACGTGCTCACCCGCACCACCAACATTGCAGAACTTCCCCATCTGCAAAAGCATGGCGAAAAAACAGGAATCCATCACCTGACACTCGAAGAAGTGCGAACGCTTGATGCAGGCAAGTGGTACGCAGAAAGCGACCCACACGCGCAGATTAAAAACGGCACGATTTCCGCTGAAACTGCGTCAACATTTACCGGCACGACCATTCCTACATTGGACGAACTGCTCATTTTTATTAAACAGTCTGGTATGCTGCTCAATCTTGAGATCAAAGATCAGACTACAATTGATGATCACAGCCATACCATCGTGCATATAGTCCTCGAAAAAATTCTCAAACACGACGTAAAAGAACAGACAATGATCTCTTCTTTTAACCACGACTATTTACAAACTATTCATACAGAAATGCCGGACATGCCTTTAGGGGTTTTGACTGAAAAGCGCATTGAACAGCCTGTTGAATACTGTAAAAAGCTTAACGCTTCCGCATACCATCCATGCCGCACTTTTACGACAGCCGATGACATCAAAGCCCTGCGCGAAGCCGGACTCATGGTTAATATCTGGACAATTAATTGCGAACATGAATTATACGCCTTTGCCAACTGGGGAACCAGCGGCCTTATCTCCGACTTCCCAGACCGTGCCATTGCCGCCATACAAAAAGTAATCTCAAGCTAGCAAATACAATCAACAGGAGTTCTCCGTGCCGACATACTCAGAAAAGACTCTTCAAGAATGGAAAACAGATCCACTTATTCGTGATGCAATAGCGCTGGATGAAACCACATGGTTCAATCCAGACACTCTCCCGTTTGCTGATGCAATGAAGCACATTGCACTCTCAAAAGCAGATGTTGAAGATGCAGCAGCACGGCTCGAACGGTTCCGTCCATACATCGAAAAAGTTTTTCCTGAGACACAAAGGGCTCAAGGGCTTATTGAATCCCCGCTTCGCCGCATCCCGAATATGCAAAATGCGATGGCAAGCTATTTCAATATGACGCTATCTGGAGAACTTCTGCTCAAATGTGACAGCCATCTGCCTATCTCCGGCTCAATCAAAGCTCGCGGTGGTATCTACGAAGTTCTCAATCATGCAGAAAGTCTTGCGTGCGGAACCGGACTCCTTTCCCTCTCCGACGATTATTCAAAATTGGACAGCGCAACATTCCGCCAATTTTTCAGCAACTACACCATTGCGGTAGGTTCAACAGGTAACCTTGGACTCTCCATCGGCATAATGAGTGCTCAGCTCGGATTCTCCGTCAGTGTCCATATGTCAGCAGATGCAAGGCAGTGGAAAAAAGATATGCTGCGCTCAAAAGGGGTAAACGTCATCGAGTACGATTCCGACTACTCCCTCGCTGTTGCAGAAGGTAGAAAGCAGGCAAAAGGCGATCCAAGTTGCCATTTTATCGATGATGAAAACTCCATCACACTCTTTATGGGATACGCTGTAGCAGCGGATCGGCTCAAAAAACAGCTCACAGAAGCAAACATCACAGTAGATGCAGAGCACCCGCTTTTTGTGTACCTTCCATGCGGAGTAGGCGGTGGCCCCGGCGGTGTTGCTTTCGGTCTTAAGCTTGCCTTTGGTGACAATGTTCATTGCTTTTTTGCAGAACCAACCCACTCTCCAGCCATGCTCATCGGCCTGCATACAGGCTTACACGATGCTGTTTCTGTTCAGGATGTTGGAATAGACAACCGCACAGTTGCAGACGGCCTTGCCGTCGGTCGACCTTCAGGCTTTGTAGGCAAGACATTACAACATCTGATAGATGGTGCTTTTACCGTCAGTGATGAGACTATGTTCGAGCTCTTAGCACTGCTTGCAGATACAGAAGATATTTGGATGGAACCTTCAGCACTTGCGGGAATGTCAGGCATTGCACGCGTTCAACACAACGAAGAGTACCTGCATCTGCACGGGTTGCAAGATTATATGACAACAGCAACGCACATTGCGTGGGGAACAGGCGGGAGCATGGTGCCGCGTGAAGAAATGCAAAAATATTACGAAGCCGGATGCAAGTTGCGCGACATATCCTAGTTAATCACTCCGTTAAGCGAACACAATGCAAGTATCATCAGCACGTTATCAAAAGATACAATGAGAGACGCCTTCTCCTTTCATCCAAACGTGTTACGTGATATTTGCTCCATACTTAATACAAATTTTATGCTCCAATCATATATAAGGATAGATCATGACTGAACGCGAAGCTCTTGCACGCCGCATTGACATGGCGGCTGGACGAACTCCAGTAGATACTCTCATCACTAACTGTAAAGTGGTTGATGTTTTCTCTCAGACAATCTTCGAAAGCCCTGTTGCCATCGGTGACGGTAAAGTTGTCGGTTTCGGCGAATACGAAGCGGCTAAAACTATCGATGCTGCTGGTGGATACCTTATGCCGGGTCTCATCGACGGGCACGTTCATATTGAATCTTCTGTTGTTTCTCCTGCACAGTTTGCAAAGTGTGTTCTGCCATACGGCACAACCACAATCGTAGCAGACCCGCATGAAATTGCGAACGTATGCGGCCTGGAAGGCATTCGCTACATGCTGGATGCATCCAAAGACCTACCGCTTAATGTACGCATCATGCTTCCTTCTTGCGTACCGGCAACACCGTTCGAAAACTCCGGTGCTATCCTTGAAGCAAAAGAACTTTCCGAGCTGATCGACCACGAAGGGGTGCACGGTCTTGCAGAAGTTATGAACTTCCCTGCTGTTATCAACAGCGATCCAGCAATGCTGGACAAAATTTACATGGCATCCTCACGCAATCGCATTGCCGACGGTCACACTCCGGGGTTATCCGGTCGTGATCTCATCGCTTATGCGGCAGCCGGAATCAAAACTGATCACGAATGTTGCACCATAGAAGAAATGCACGAGCGTATCCGTCTCGGCATGTACGTGCTCATTCGTGAAGGTTCAGCAACCAAAGATCTTCGCACACTCGCAAAAGGTCTTACAGATGCAAACTACCGTCGCTGCGTATTCTGTACAGATGACCGTGAACCAGCAGATATTCTTGCAAATGGCCATATAAATACGAACCTTAAAATTGCTGTTGAAGAAGGCGTTGACGCACTTAAAGCAATTACCATAGGTACCCTTAACGCAGCAGAGTGCTATGGTCTTAAAGGCAAAGGTGCAATTGCACCAGGCTACGATGCTGACATTATGATTGTGCGGGATCTTACCAATTTTGAAGTAAGCCACGTGTTCACAGATGGTAACCAGATTGCCGAAAACGGCGTTCTGCTTGTTGAACCAAAAGAGATCGTACGTGACTCCGTTCGTGACACTGTGAACCTTGCTGATATCACTCTCGACGATCTTAAGCTCAAGCTTTCCAGCAACAACGTACGCACCATCAGCGTTATCCCAGACACAGTGCTCACCGAGTGTGTTATCAAAGAAGTTGTTCTGGATGAAAATGGCTGCTTCAACGCGAAACAAAACGAAGGGCTCACCAAAATTGCTGTGGTAGAGCGACACAATGCGACAGGCAACATCGGCCTCGGCATCTTCGAAAACTACCACATAAAAAATGGTGCAATCGCCACCACAATCGCACACGATTCACACAACATCGTAGTCGCAGGCGATAACGACGAAGACATGCTCGTTGCCATCAACGATCTCAAAGAAATTGGTGGCGGCATCACCCTCGTTCGCGATGGTAAAGTGCTCGGGCATCTCTCACTGCCAATTGCAGGGCTTATGTCCGACCAGCCTGCGCAGCAAGTTGCTACAAAAATGGAAGAGCTGCTGAATCTTTCCAAAGAATTTAGTATCAACCCGAAACTACAGCCATTCATGACCCTCAGCTTCATGAGTCTGCCAGTAATCCCAGCGCTCAAACTTACAGACGGCGGTCTCTTCGATGTGACTACCTTCTCCTTTGTTCCTGTTGAAGCTGACTAATAGTAAGTAGATTGGCCTCCGGCGGGTCTTCGACGAGCCTCGCCGGCAGCTGGGGAAAACCTTTCTGTAGAAAGGTTCTTAGGAATCTCCAAAGACTTTTACCTGCGAGTTTAGCCCGTTGCTTATTTTGCCTCGCGGCTTACGCTCCACTACCTTTCATACAATAAAAAAGGCTGTCCTTCATATGAAGGACAGCCTTTTGTTATTTCAAGTTAGTACGTTTAAGCCGCGTGAAAACTCTATTGACGGGCGTAATTCGCATACTAAAAGTTTTAGGAAAGGGGTCTGGGGGAGAACCCTTTTCCAAAAGGGTTTCCCCCAGCCGTCGGAGACATAAAAAAAAGCGTCGCAGACAAAAACCTAGCTAGCTACGGCTTAGTATTACCATACAACATGTAGCGAAGCTCTGGCAGACTACGGCCAGTTTTTTTGGAAAATTTGACAAGCTCTTCATACTCAGGCTTAGAAATTGTCATCCCGTCGACGCTGTAGCTTTTGCCATCCATCTCACCGAAGGGAGTTTCTGTGCGCTCTTCTTTACGTGGCAGGAGCACGCGTTCTGTTTTCTGCCTACGGATACCGAGAGTATGCGTGTGCGCAAAGAAAAGTTGCTCTATTTTTGCTAACTCACTTGGCTTGCAGAGAACTTTAAGACTTCCCGCGGGTCGATTTTTTTTCATTACCCCTGCGGTGAAGAATACATCCAACGCTCCGGCATCCATGAATATGTCGAAACAACGTCCTAACTCTTCGCCGGTCAGATGATCGATATGGCTTTCGAGAACGTAAATTTCATCCGTAATTGTGTCGGGATTTGAGGAAGTTGTTTGTGCTTGGATTTCCGACTCAAGAAGACTTATGCGAAGGCCGCCACCGGATTCTCTTTGACCGTAGCCGAGACCTGTTTGCAACAGAACTCCATCAGCACCGGACTTAAAATCAGTTACGAGTTGATCGATGAGTAATGCACCGGTGGGAGTTATGAGCTCTTGTTCACATTCGGTGGCGAATACCGGTTTTCCTTTGAGTAATTCAAGAACAGCTGGCGCGGGAAGTGGTAGCGTGCCATGTTCGCACTCAACAGTTCCGGAAAACCACGGCAGTTTGGAAGCTGTAATGCTTGTGATACCAAGTTGCTCTACAGCCCAGAAAGCACCGATCACATCGACGAGTGTGTCTATTGCACCCACTTCATGAAAATGTATGTCCTGTACGGCTTTACCGTGGACGGCAGCTTCGATTTCTGCCAGTCGCTCGAATGCGTTTATAGAACGTGTCTGCACGTCATTGGAGACTGAAAGCTTTTCGATGATCGAAACAATCTCTGGTAAATGTCGAAGCGGCTGGGCATCTGGCCATTCTATGGAAAGAGACGCGCCTACAATTGATTGTCTCATTGTACTTACAGGTGCGATTGATACGTAAATTCCTGCTTCGATAAAAATGCGCTGTAATAGCGACAAATCCACACCCAGATCATGCATAGCAGCCAAAAACATATCGCCGCCAAGTCCGAATCGACAATCAAGATACAACGCTTTCATTCTCTATTTCCTTTCATCACAGGTACATTAAGGCTACCGGCCCATGCACGACACATTATAAAACACTAATCTGATCTAATATCTACTAAGCCAACAATAGTGCAAAGTACAGTCGCTTTGATATAGCAATTTTCGCTTGTTCACCTACAAAATAAATGCTTATATATAAAACAAGTATACTATCAATGATCAAACGTATGTGTGTATTTCAGGAGGAAAAATCATGCTGATTCGTGACTGGATGGCAAAAGATGTAATTACTGTCTCGCCCGATACATCAATGATGAAGGCCTCCAAGGCTTTAAAAGCACACGACATTAGCCGTATCCCTGTTGTGGATCACAGCGGTCGTGTCGTCGGGATAGTCTCAGATAGAGATATAAAAGAAGCCTCTCCTTCCAAAGCTACGACACTAGATGTGCACGAGCTTTACTACCTGCTCTCAGAAATCAAAGTTAAAGACATCATGACGGTTGATCCGCATGTTACAAGCCCGACCAACACTGTTGAAAATGCTGCCATGATGATGATTGAGAAAGACTTTGGTGGTCTTCCTGTGGTTGATGAAGACGGTAAATTGGTGGGTATCATTACCGTAAGTGACATTTTTAATGTTCTTATCACCATCACGGGTGCCCGTCAGGGTGGTGTTCAGTTCGGTATTCGTTTACCAAACGAAGCTGGCACACTGCGCCCTATCCTGAACCTTATGCGTCAGCATAAAGCGCGTATTGTTTCTATTCTTTCCGCTATGGAAGAAGAGGAAGGAAAAGGCAAACGCGACGTGAACATTCGCATTATGCCGATGGAACGCACCAAGGAAAACCAGATTATCGAGGATCTTAAAGAACAATTTGATGTTATATTCTGGGCACGTGACAACGTTCACCCTCAGTAAAATATCACTCGTCTTGTAGATTTTTAAGCGGCTCTTTTGGAGTCGCTTTCTTTTTGACACTCACACAACAAACGTACCCACTCGCAGCCCTTGTCAAATCGTTGCTCACGCCGAGATGTATCCATTTTGCAACATGCACAGTTGCAACAATGCAACCGGTTTTATAATTCACACCTCTGTCACATTAGATTAGCTCTTCATAGGGTTATCTTTTTTTCATCAGACAGAGGTAGCCCACTATGATCCTTGACAATATCAGCATGTTTGGAAGCTTGTGTTTTTCGGAACACTGTGGCATCTTAGCGCCGTTGATATCACTTGTTTTTTCCTTTTTTTTGTTCCGTAAGGCGACAAGAAAAATCGAATTTTATGGGCTTGCCCATTGACAAAATGACTATCACGGCTTTAACAAGTCAGTGTTTGCTCTATAGAGCAAATCTGTATGGAGACAAGCAGTGGATCACTGCTTTACATCAGGTTGTCAGCTGTTGCTGCAACCCGGCATATGTCTGAGCTAAATATCACGCTTATAGACCATGTCCAAGGAGGACAAAATGGCTGAAATTACTTTTGAAGGTAAATCTTTCGAGGTTGATGAAGACGGCTTCCTGCTTAAATTCGAAGAATGGTGCCCTGAATGGGTAGATTACGTTAAAGAATCTGAAGGCATCTCTGAGATCTCCGAAGATCACCAGAAAATCCTTGATTTCCTTCAGGATTACTACAGAAAGAACGGTATCGCTCCTATGGTGCGTATCCTTTCTAAAAACACTGGCTTCAAATTGAAGCAGGTATACGAACTCTTCCCTTCCGGCCCAGGTAAGGGAGCATGTAAGATGGCTGGTCTTCCTAAGCCTACCGGCTGCGTATAGTCAGCTGATCTTACAGTTTGAGCATATAAAGCGGGAGATTTTTCTCCCGCTTTTATTTTGTCCAAAAAAAACCAGCAAGCGCAATGCGCTGCTGATTCTCACCCTTTACACACACACGTCCCCTCAATGCCTTCGCATCAAGGGGACACATGCCACAACTAAATCGCCTAACAGTCTGATATGAGAATAGCTTAATGCTCTGTTGTCATATCTGCGTTATCAAGCAAATCAATCCATTTTCTTTCTTCTTGCAACAACTCGCTTTCGAGAGCTAACTGCACGGACTCTTGTGTTTCACGCATAGTTCCAAACAGGCTTTCAACGTGTCCCACTATATTACGCATAATCTCGGGAGTGACGACAAAATCTCCGCCGTCATTTTTCTTCACGGAACGCACAGTTCCAGAAAATTCAGAAAATTCTTTCCCAAGTTTTGAAATCATATCATCCATTGCATTTTTGATCACGATGACCCTCCAGCGTATATATTTCATTTCCCGATTCAGCCCGTACTCTTTCAATCAATCGAAAAAGTTAAGCTTTCAAGACGTCGCCTAAAACATCCGCAGGAAACATGAGCTATTAACCTAAAATTACTGAACTTTTAGTTCAGAAACTTATTTTTTCTCTTTCTTGAAATGCACACTAGAACGCAGGTACTTTTGCAACAAGTATATTTTTTTCCACAAGCAGTGCAAAGTTACGAACAAATTCAAGTATACTGGTGCTACAGGGAGTTTTTTTATCTCTAAAAAAGGGTCAACAATAAACAAGCTCACTTGGCTAATTACAATAACAGTAGCAACTAACCTCGCTAAAAACCAATTATTTCTTCAACTGTTAGATTCTAACGAAACAGCTCGGCTCAGCAAATCACATAATACTTGCTCAGCCCTTGCAGTGTCTACGTTAACAGCAACCTCGACCTTCAACTTGGTTGCATAATCAGCAGTTTTGCACAAAGAATCTACATCCTGTGGAAAAAGTTCGTATCCTTCTAGAAACCTTACTATGTCTGCATTCATATATCTGTATGTACATACTGACGTGTCCAGTAGAGCGAGTATGGTTAGGGGGTCATGCATGTGTGCACCAACCAATTTCCGCTCAAAAATACTCCACTCAAGCCACGGTTCAATGTTACGTATTAGAGTTTTTCCTAAAGTCCCATGTGCAGCTAATTTAATTTTTTGCATATGCACATTTCGTAAATAAAAATGGCTTGTGACATTGGCTGTAATAAAACGAACCGGAATATCAGCCTTCAACACTTCAACGGTCGCCTGTTTATCGTACCAGGTATTAAACCTAAGCGTTGTTTCCCATATTTCCGGTGGAATATCCGCAGTATCCCATTCGAATGCCAACTCGCCTTCCTGTGGCTCAAACGAGCCACCCATATGAATGACTTCGTTAATAAGCGGAGCAATATCCGGATCTTTTTGTAATGCTAACGCAAGGTTAGTAAAGCTGCCTAATGCTACCACCACTATCTTGTTTGGATTAGCCCGCACAGCATCAATCAGTACATCAACTCCTGACGGGAGTGTGGAAACATCTACAGCCGGAACCTGTGGCGCATTATCCCAGTAAGCCGTCCATGCGCTGTACGCTTTTGCTTCCAAGAATTGGTGATGCGCCTCTCTATCACCGGAAAGGGGCGTTTCCGCCCCCAACCCTACAGGAATATCAGTAATTCCGAATTGCTTAAGAAGATACAGAGTGTTTTGCGCCGCCTCATATGCCCTGCAATTACAGGCCGAAGCAACAATGGCCTTCACGTCTACCTTTTCTGACACAAGGCTTACAATAAGCGCTATGCCATCATCCAGATCACGCACAGGCATTCCAAAAGCATTGTCTGTATCAATAACAAGCGGAATTGCGTCACTATTTTTTAAGAACATGCTCTTCCCAGCCTTGTTCCAATGCTTCCAGCCACTCAGAAGGGATCTCTGGAACTGCTACAGCACTCAGTTCAGCAGGCTTCAGCGTTGCTTGGCCAAGGTCAACCTCAGCAAACTGCGCTACAACCTCTGGGGATAATTTGTTCATATCCAATACAGGAAAATCACCCCAGATATTCGGAGAAAACTTCGAAAGTTGTGCCTCAGGGGAAAGTAAATAGTTCATAACAATAAGTGCTCCGGATTTGTTTGAAGCATTCTTCGGAATAGCCGTAAAATGGGTGTTGTAAATAGAGCCTTCTTCCATGACGAAAGTGCGGACACTTTCAGGATATGTTCCGTCTATGACACGGTTCTGTGCATGAGTCGGATGGTACGCCATCATCACATCAATTTCCCCGCGAGAGAACAATGTAGCCTGAAATGCTGGATCTTTCGGATATGCTCTTCCTTCCTGCCACAGGTACGGTGCAATATCGTTAAGGTATGCCCAAAGCTTTGGTGCATTAGCGTCAAACAACGCCTGATCAAATCCATTTGCATACTGCTCATGCCCGCCAGTTACTGCATAAAAAACCTGACGGATGAATGCGGAACCTGTGAAGTCCGGCGGAGACGGGTATGTAAATTTACCAGGATTCTTCTTCACCCATTCTTGTAATTCAGCAAATGACTTTGGAGGATTCGGCGTGCGCGCACTGTCGTACTCAAAAACAAATTGTGCACGACCATACGGTGCCTCATACCCATCCACCGGGTATCCAAAATCTGTCGCAGCTTCGTCAGGATTCACATATGCCAAATAGTTTGGAAGAAGCGGCGTGACAGGCCCTTCTATCAGATCGGCCTTACGGGCATTCTTGAAATTTTCACCATTTATCCACAGCAGATCAATGCTGCCTGTGGATTTTCCAGCACTCTTCTCAGCCAGCATTTTATTCATAAATACTGGAGCACTCATAGGCACTCTTTCAACCGTTACCCCGTACTGCTCTTTCACAGCAGGAGCGATGACATTGTCTATCCAGTCGTTGACGTTATTCATGCCACCATACATGTAAAAACGTACGGTCGTGTCTTTTGCACGAGCCACATGTTCATCCCAACTGATATCCGTTGTTGCCTGCTGCTTCTCTTCTGCACCGCAGCCCGCTGCCAACAAAAGCAGCAAGCATACCGCTCCCGTTGCAAAAAAACGAATAAATTGTTTCACAAATCACCTCGGTTTGTTGAACGCCAGATATGCCAGAGGCAACTGACTAAAGTCATTTCTTCAGATTAAGACCATGCGCCCAATGCACCGCTTCAATCTTACACGCACAAGAAGAACTAAGGTAAGAAGTAGTTACGACTCGGCATTACCATTGCAAAACGAGTTTTCTCATGCAATCTGAATCTTAGTTTCAGTATTATTGATATTGCTGATAAATAACAACCACCGACTTGCATTTTTCCTTATCATTACACATAGAAAAAGGCACTCTATCTAATAAGAATAGAGTGCCTTTATAGATTCAGCTGACTTGTATCAACTAAAACAGACTTAAAAGCATCTTTGTTGCCACAACAAGCAGTAATGCAGCAAAAATTTTAGTTAATTTTGCAACAGGAAGAGAGTGCGCGAGTTTGGCTCCAAGAGGAGCTGTAAACCAACTGGCACTGATGATACCGAGAAGCGCCGGAACATAAACATACCCGAAAGAGTATGCAGGTGTGGATGGATCAGAAAATCCAGTTGTCACATACCCGATTGTCCCAGCAAGCGCGATTGGCAATCCGATGGCGGAAGCAGTACCAATTGCAACACGTAACGGCACGTTACAGAAAGATAGGAACGGTACAGACATAGTACCACCACCGATACCTACGATGCTGGACACCATACCGATAATACCACCAGCACCTGTAATGCCAACAGTTCCCGGGAGTTCACGGCTGGCTTTCGGCTTGATACCAAACAACATCTGCGAACCTACGTAGTACAAGAAACAAACAAAAATACCTTTCAACAGGCTGGAAGACATACGGGAAGCAACTTCTGCTCCCAGCAAGCCACCAATAATAATACCCGGTGTGATCATACGGAACACATCCCAACGCACTGCACCACGCTTATCGTGCGCTCTAAAACTTGCAATCGAGGTAAAGATAATTGATGCGAGAGAAGTACCCAAAGCAAGGTGCATCAGCACATCCGGAGAAATTCCTTGTAATGTAAAACTAAACACCAGCAACGGAACAATAACCAGCCCGCCGCCAATACCGAGCAAACCTGCCAGCACACCTGCAAATGCCCCGACAGCCAGATATAAAAGCACCACTGAAATCATAGAAGTTCTCCATTCTCATTACAACAAACGGGGGGGCGAGACACTACCCTTCCCCTTCCAATTCGGAAAGCGCTAGCGATTCAACATACGCTATATGCTCATACATTTCCTTGCGTGCCGTCTCAGGATCTCTATTCTCAAGCGCACGCAAAATACGTTCGTGAGTCTCAATAGCCCAGTGCCTGCGATGACTGTTTTCCAAAGTAAATTCTAAACTCTGCGACACAATATCATGAATTCGCGTGACCATCTCCAGCATAACGCTGTTTCTGGTTCCGGCTGCAATTAACTTATGAAATTCACAGTCTGCCTCAGAGCCTTTGCGCCCCTGACTTATTTCATCAATCTGTTCATCCAGAACCCGTCGCAGTTCAATCAATTCGTCTTCCGTAATATACTGTGCTGCAATTGCGGCTATCTGCGGTTCAATAACTTTTCGTAATTCGAGCACTTCCACATACCGGCACTTATTTCTATCAAGAGCTGCCGAAACAGGCTTCCTGCCCTGTGCTTCTTCAATTCTTCGCACATATGTACCGTCGCCTTGTCTCGAAAAAACAAGTCCCTGCTCTTCCAGCTTACGCAAAGCTTCACGTACCCCGTGACGCGATACTGAAAAAATTTCCGCAAGCTTACGCTCTGAAGGAAGCCTTTTACCCGGAAGAAATTCTCCACGAGTAATAAGATCACGCAGCTGATCCGCAATGTTTTCATGCACTCGGCGCTGCCTTGTACTATTATTGCTAGTTCCCTTTTTGGACGACGTCATACCTACTCCTTACGTATTGCAGCTCACTATACCATGAGCAGGCTCACCTCAGCCACTTGCATTGGTCAGACCAATACGAACGTGATAGCAAGCCCAAAATCGTCTGTAAACAAAAAAGACATCTGTTGTGTATTCTCAAATACATTCAAAACAGCCAATTGCAGGATATCTCTTTCGTTTTACACAAGAATCTAAAATCCAGTGTACGCTTTTGCCTACAAAAAAAGCCAAGTTTCGACATGCATATTGCAAATCAAAACTTGGCTTTTCTTATGTGATTACATTCTTCACTATTTGTAACTTCTACCCTTCCAAAATATGCTCAAGTGCTGTGGAAAGCAGCACTGTCACATGATCATCTGCAAGGGAGTAATATACATTTTTCCCAACCTTTCTGTACCGCACAAGTTTAGCGGTTCGTAATAATCGCAGCTGATGTGAAACAGCAGGTTGGCTCATTCCGATAATCGTAACAAGGTCACAAACGCATAGTTCGTGATGCGACAACGCGTTCAGGATACGCATGCGTGTCCCGTCGCCTAAAATTTTAAATAATTCTGAAAGACTATTCAGGTGCTCACTAGGAGGCATGGCTTCTCGAACTTTCGCCACTGCTTCATCATGAACACATGTAATTTGGCAAACAGGTGTAAGTTCTGCCACCCGCTCCTCCTGCAAAGTTAGTATGCTACAGAATAAATCTGATTAACGGTGATGATACTTTAGTCTACTGATAAAGTCTATTTAGCCAGCTTCGAAAAAAGAAAAGCTATTTACTCATGTCTACAGCGCAAATAGGAACCGCTGCACGTACCAGTGTTCCCTCACCGTTGAGAGATAAAATATCCAAGCTACCGTTAGCAAGTTCAATCCGTTCGCGCATACTGCCAAGCCCGACACCTGCTCTTGAACAATTATCCACAGCAAAGCCTACACCGTCATCCTGTACATACAGTACACAGTTATTGCCTTCCTGCTTGATGTGGAGCGAAATATTATTACCACGACTATGTTTTGCCGCATTGGTGAGCGCTTCTTGAGCCACGCGGAAAAGAACTGTTTTCTGCAACTCACTGAAAATTTGTTCAGACAAGTCAAAAGTACCGGAGAAAGAAAAGGAGGGATGCAGAATAGATGCTTCGTTCAACAACCAGCGCAAGGCAGAAATAAGCCCTAGATCATCAAGAATTGTCGGACGAAGCGCCATAATGATGTGGCGTAATTCAACAATTGCACCTTGCAACAGTTCAATCATTTTGCCGAGCCGTGCAGGAGCAATTTGCGCTCCCCGTTCCATACGCGCCACTTCACTTTCCAATAAATACTTGATGCCGGAAATGGTCTGTGCTGTGCTGTCATGCAACTCACGTCCGATCCGCTTTCGCTCGTCTTCCTGTGCTGAAAGCACCCGTTTTGACAGCAGCTTCATCTGCTCTGCCGTACGTTTTTCAAACGTGATATCTTCCGCATATATCGCGACAGCGCTAATATCCAGACTCTCGGTAAATACGGGAAAAAAAGATACATTCCAGCATCGGCTCACATCCGTTTCTATATGCTCTGCCATCCCCATCACCAACACAGCATCAAAAGCACCGCGCCATGCATCTGCAACGCGTTCACTCAAGATATCAAAAATATTCACACCGTCTGCAGACTGTCCCACGCATTTAAATTCCTGTCCGGCGGCATGGTTCATGGTAATAACCTGCCCATCCGGATCAACAAGCAACGCGCAATCACCCATCGCATTCATTAATGCTTTCAGGTTATTTTTGTGCTCATGCACCTTACGCTCTGCTTCGATCCGTTCACTGATATCAATAATAAATGCGTAAACGAGTAGACGGCCTCTGTTCTTAGCGCCGACAAAGTGAACTTCAACATACTTCATTTCACCATTTGCCTGACGATGAAGCGCAGTAAATGACACCTGTCCGGAACGCCTCACTTCATCAATTCTGTCGTGAACGGCTGAAGTAGACATACCCGTTATCTTCTGCAACGGCTGACCGATCATATCACCCTGTTCATATCCATAAAATTCTGCCGCACCGCTGTTCGCTTCTTCTATTTCGAACGTGGCGGTATCCCACAATAAGCGAACACCATGCTTGTTCAAGAAAATATTGCGGAACCGTTCTTCACTTTCCACAAGCGCCTGCTGCTGGCGTTTGCTTCGCGCAACTTGCTCTTCCAGTGTGTTGTTCACTTTTGCAAGAATGGTGGTGCGTTCTTTTACCCGTTCTTCCAGTTCATCACGGGTTTGTTTTAACCCTATTTGCGCTGTTTTCTGGTGCGTAATGTCTGTAGCGACATACAAATAGACGGTTCCTGCACCATCAGCTTTAACTATCTGTGTACGAGTCTCAAACCACACGTATGTACCGTGTTCGCTTAATTTGCAGCACTCGCCATTTGTTTCTTGCTGTCTTTCCCTAACAGCAAACACATTTTGACCGACACAACGCCACAGGCTCGTTTTCTTTTGTGTAAGCCTTTTAGCGTTGGCACCTTCGAGCGAACCGAAATATTGTTCAAAACGGTCATTCCAATACATGGGACAACATGTCTCAGAAAACAATGCAATCGCCATAGGGCCTGAATCCAGTACCTTTAGCAACAACTCATATGGCAAAACAGATTGCGACGACGGCACTGTATCCGTACAGCTAGGAACTTCAGCATCACAAATATACTGCGCAACAAATGCCTCAAAGTCGTTTGCACTTTGTTGTTTGTCCGCATTGCTTTTTATACGCCCATTCTTTCCTGACACACCTGACATGCAATTCTCCAATAATAATTTCGGCTCTTCGGCTACTCATACTCATACGGAAAATAAGGTTAATTGCAATACGTTACGCGACTTTCTAAAACGTTTGGTCATAGTATTTTGATTCTATAATAACCACAAAACCGCTCTTTATTCGTACTCTTGAACGGTAACACACTCTTATTAATAGTTATAATAACAAAAACACCCCGCAAAGAGTAGTCTCTGCAGGGTGTCATCTGTTTCACAAAACATTGCATGACCTCCTTTAAGAAAGGAAATCACCAAGGATGTTTATCTTATATCAGTGCTAAACGCTTACGCTGGCCATCAGCTCTGTGGCTAACAAGGCAATACGATCCGGATCATCGCTGGAGAGCAGCTCCTGCAATGCTTCGAAAGGCAACATAGCGCTGTCGTAATCAACAGTTAATGTTTGCGTAAAAATGTTCAGATTGGTCTTCTTAATGGCAGAACTTCCACCTTTGGCTGCATTCTGCAATTCCGGGAACTTAGGATGATTGCGGATAGCTAAGCTAACTTTAACCTTCAACCTACCCGGAGTATGTTGTTTTACTGTAAGATATTCTTTTAACTCTGCTAAAACACGTAAATCCATTATACCAAGTCTCCTGCGAGTTACTCGTATCAGAAGCAATCTGACTTATTACAAATGAGAATATTTCTAAAATAAAATGCAGTGGTTCATTACCACTTCAACCAGTTATTTGCAAACCACATCAAGGCTGTTTAACCATGCTTAATTACAACAAATCGATGATATGGAACATGACAAGGAATTGTAACTTTCAATGTTCCTACTGTTATTTTCCCCATACAAACGGCAAAATAACTGATCCAGTATCTACTGACACGCTTTTAGATTTTCTTAACAATAAAAATGCCCGTTGGTTAGTGGGAATGACAGGTGGAGAGCCTTTCATTTATCCTGATTTTGTTTCTCTATGTGAACAAGTTACGCAAAATCATTATATTGGTGTGGACACAAACCTAAGTTTATCTACTCAGATAGCAGATTTTGCAAAAAGAATTTCTCCTTCACGCGTTAATGATATCTATGCATCTTTGCATATAGAAGAACGTGAAAAAAGAAATGCAGTACCACAATTTATAGAAAATTATCATACACTTGCCGATGCAGGGTTCACCATTAAAGTTAACTATGTACTGCATCCTTTAATGGAAGATCGATACGCTGCTGACGTCGAATTTTTCAAAAAAAATGGTGTTCCTATTACGCCCCGTCCATTCAAAGGTATCTACAATTCATTAAAATACCCGCAAAACTACTCTGCAAATATCAAAAGCATCTTTGCTAGTCATCCGGGAGCAGGAACCAAAATGGTGTTCAACTTCCGCGGTGTTGACTGTAAAAGTGGTCATTCTTTCATTCGTATGGAACCGGACGGAACAATCTTACGCTGTCCGGGAGACAGAACCGTACTCGGTAACATTCATAATGATGTCTCCCTCAACGCCGGTGCCACACCTTGCGCCGTTGACAGATGTCCATGTCAGGGAATCAACTATGTGGACCTTAATCCTGCCGAGGGATGGTTCATTGAAGGAATGCGCTCGTTTCTCACCGGATCAGAAAAAAAACGCCGCTAATGCCTTCCGCCAAACACTCGTCTATGACAGCGAGCACTCCAGCGCACTGAACAACATTGGAATCTTTGCACACGGCAATGGAGACTATGCTCACGCCAAACGACTTTTTGAACACGCAAACAGCATCCATCCACACATTCCGCTGTATAAGCAGAACCTTGCCATAATAGAAGATCTTATCAGTGAGCAAAGACTATCTCCTGACCATCCTGAAATCA
The DNA here is from genome assembly GCF_009914765.1 of Halodesulfovibrio sp. MK-HDV. NCBI lineage: Bacteria > Pseudomonadati > Thermodesulfobacteriota > Desulfovibrionia > Desulfovibrionales > Desulfovibrionaceae > Halodesulfovibrio > Halodesulfovibrio sp. MK-HDV. The sequence continues at coordinate 70,257 of NZ_WYDS01000011.1, forward strand.
GCGAAATAGTACGCCCGAGCGCTACAACAGCCGAACATTTTGTCGCAACAGGACAAGCAATACCGCTGTCGGAAGAAAAATAACGTTTCACCACGGGCTCTTACAAAAACAATAATACTATTTTTTTCTGTAATGATTCACAGACTTAGATACTTGCATTCACTGTGAACATCTTACCAAGGTGCGGTAATTACTCATGAGTTCTACATACAATATCCTCATGTATTCCCACGATACATACGGACTTGGGCATATACGAAGAACAATGGCTATTGCACGGAATTTAAGTGCGCCCGGCGTTAATATTCTTATTCTGACAGGGTCTCCCATTGCCGGTCGCTTCCCCATTCCGTTCGGTGTCGACTTCGTCCGCATCCCCGGTATGATCAAGCAAAGCAATACCGTCTATGTGCCGCATTCCATTAAAGTTGATCCACAAAAAGCTTTGGAAATACGGCAGGAAATCATCACTGCCACTGCAAAGTCTTTTGACCCTGATCTGTTCATTGTGGACAAAGTTCCTGTGGGTCTCAAAGGGGAAGTACTCCCAGTACTCCAATGGTTTAAAACATCACGTCCTGACACTAAAGTAGTGCTGGGATTACGTGACATTTTAGACGATTCAGCATCTACCCGTGCAGAGTGGAATGAAAAAAACTACTTCAACGTACTGGATTCCCTATACTCCGAGATATGGATTTACGGACAAGAAAATTTTTACAACCCGATTGTTGAATACGGCCTTCCCCCTTCCATCAGCAACAAGTGTGTCTTCACCGGCTACATACCTCGCCAGACACCCAATCGAAAAATCACACTCAAGCAACTTATGAATGGAAATGGAAACGGAACAGCTGATTCCAGCAAGCTTATTGTTGTAACCGCCGGAGGCGGAGGCGACGGGTATCACATGCTGGATACCTATCTAACAATGATAGAAGAAACACCGGACATTCCATTTAAAACCTATATGGTTTCTGGCCCGTTTGTTCCGCAGGACTTGCAAGACTCGCTTGCAAAACGAGCAAAAAAATGTGGTGTCATTTTCGCCACTTTCCATAAACGGTTGGAAAAGATCATGGCGGCAGCTGACCTTGTAGTGAGCATGGGCGGGTACAATACTATCTGCGAAATTTTATCACTCAAAAAACCATCGCTCATTATTCCTCGGGAAAGCCCGCGACTTGAACAGCTCATCCGTGCACGCGTATTACAATCCGCAAAACTGGCAGACTATATCAAATGGGATTGCCTCACCCCATTAGCACTGCGCGAAAAATTGGTCACCATGCTGGAAGACTCTTCACAGTATGAGCAAAGTATTAACGAATTTTCCATGACCGGACTAGAGATCATTCGCTCACGACTCTCCGCATTTAAAGGGGACACCATCGATGCATAGCGTACCTACACTGGGTATGATTCTGAAAGGATACCCGCGCATCTCTGAAACTTTTATCTCCAACGAGATCAAACTATTAGAAGAACAAGGCTTTACTATTCACATTTTTTCAATGCGAAAACCGCGTGAAACATTTTCACACAAATCAGTAAAGTCAATCCACGCACAGGTAACATACTTACCGGAATATCTTTCTCTAGGCTTCCCGCGTCTGCTGTGGAACACGCTTTTATGTGCCCTGCTGCACACTCCGACGTTCTGCAAGACGTTCAAATTCTTTCTTTCCCGCTTCTCAGGAACCGCGAAAGTCCACACGTGGGTTAAGCATTTTATGCAGGCATGTGTGGTCGCCAATACGGTTCAAGCAAAAAACATTACCCATCTCCACAGCCACTTTGTGCATACTCCGACATCCGTTGCCATGTACGCAGCCAAGCTTGCGAATATTCCGTTCAGCTTTACCGCCCATGCAAAAGATATCTACACTCAGAAGCCGGAACGAGTTGCAGAAAAAATGCAACACGCTCTTTTTGCTATCACCTGCACAAAATACAATAAGCTTGCGCTGGAAACCATTGCCAGATCATACCCCCGCCCCTAATGCTCCGCCCCGTTATGCATTGGCTCCGATAGAGGACGGCTCTCCGGTTCGAACTCCGCAACCCGGCTACTGCCCAATCCATACAATCTACCACGGCATAGACTTGTCCCTCTTCTCTACAAATAAGAACGGACTTACAAACCACCCTCCCTATTCAATTCTCACGGTGGCACGTTTGGTGGAAAAAAAGGGACTTTATACAATTCTGGAAAGCCTTCGCCTCCTATTTTTGCGCAATCTTCCCTTCAGATACACGCTTATCGGTGAAGGACCATTGTTAGAAAAGCTTGAAAGCATTGTGTACCAATATGGACTCACTGATTTTGTAGAATTTACAGGCACGCTTCCTCACGAGGAAGTACTGCGCCATTACCGCAAAGCCGATCTTTTTCTTCTGGGATGCACCACCGCGCAGGATGGCGACAGAGACGGCATTCCCAATGTGCTGGCAGAAGCCATGGCAATGGGAGTTCCTGTAGTTGCAACCCGCGTGTCTGGAATCCCTGAACTTATAGAACACAACAAGTCCGGTCTTCTTGTTCCTTGTGACAATGCAGATGCACTGGCGAATGCCACGGAACAGCTACTTACCAACGAAGCACTTCGTCAGACCATCATATCCGGTGCCGAACGTAAGGTTCATAAAGTATTCAACAACAGACAGCTGATTATGGAGCTTGGGGATATATTTGAAGAAAATGGCATTGTTCGGGAAGAAGCAGACACCATGTCAGAAATGGAGTGGTCATCTTCATGAAAATTGCGTTCTGCACCCCGTTCAAACCACTAACACATCCACGCATATCCGGAGATGTGACCATTGCAGAAGACTTAGCAACATTTTTCAAGACTCAAGGGCATGACGTATGGATAGTTCCACAAGTATCTACACGCTATATCTGGAAAACCCCTCGTAACTGGGGGCAAGCATACGCAACCGCGCAGCTTGTAAAAGAGATACTGCAAAGTAATGAAAAGCCCGATGTATGGTTTACCTATCATTCGTACTATAAGGCTCCGGACATTTTAGGATCTCTGGCAGCAAAAGAAGATATTCCATATACGATTTTTGCCCCGTCCCATGCGCCCAAGCGAAAGAAAAGTTGGAACACCAAGCCGGGGTATTATCTCAATAAAAAAGCGCTGCAACAGGCAACGCATATTTTTGCAAACAAACATCGAGATCTGAAAGGGTTACAACAGATTATCCCTTCCAGCCGTCTAACATTCATCCCGCCCGGTATCCAGACAACTAAGTTCACACGGGATGAAACATTGCGCGAAAAAAATCGCACTGTATGGAATGCAACAAACAGCATTGTCGTGCTGACAGTTGCCATGCTGAGAGAAGGAACAAAATCGGAAGGCGTAGAGCATGTGATTAACGCTTGTCATGATCTGATCTCTCAAGGGCATGACATTCAGCTGGTCATCGCGGGAAACGGCATAATGCGCGCGTATCTCGAAAAAAAAGCTCAGCAATTGTTGCCGAACCGATACACCTTTCTGGGTACTGTTCCTTCAGAACAATTACCGCAAGTCTATTCCAGTTGCGATATTTTTGCCTTTCCCGGCATCCATGAAGGACTTGGAATGGTATATCTGGAAGCCCAAAGCTGCGGCTTACCAGTCGTTGCATGGGATCATGATGGTGCCCCGCAAGTTGTGAAGAATGGAAAGACAGGCATCATTACCCCGTCGTACGACCACAACGCTTTTACTCAAGCAATTGCCAGACTGGTAGAATCGAAAGAATTACGAAGAACCATGGGCACGGCTGCAACAACACATGCTGTGACCAATCATAATATCCAACATAACTATGAAGAAGTAGACGCAAAGCTTCGTGTCATCACAAGAACAACATCATAAGCCAACTACTCCACCCCAGAGGTTGCCATGAAACAAACACATATTGGTCTCCTACGCCACGCTCCCACAGGCTGGAATGCCATGAAACGAATTCAGGGACAATACGATGTTCCGCTTCCGCAAGAAAGTTACGAAGTCATTGACGGATGGATTCCCTCCATCATGCAGCATCCGTGGACACGAATCCTCACCAGCGATCTATCCCGTGCATACTTCACCGCATTAGCATTGAACAAACATTTGAATATCCCGTTTGATCTTGATTCTCGCTTACGGGAGCAGGACTGGGGCGCATGGACTGGTGATTCAATTCGCCATCTGCGTGAAATTGCCCCTGAAGAAGTAGCGCGTCAGGAAGCAGCAGGATGGGAATTTACACCACCAAGCGGTGAAAGCAGAACAAAGGTTCTCAACAGAACGCTTGAGGCATTGCATGATGCAACCCTCCGCTGGGAAGGGGAAAATATCCTCATCGTGACCCACTATGGTAATATCGCAATCCTAGCCAACCATCTTATGCATAAAAATTTTCTTCCCGAGGAAGGAAGGCTTATTGAAAAACATGCCCTGCATCGTCTTGTTGCAGAGCAAGCCACACCGGAATCAACTCAATATTCTGTGTTAGCCCTTAACGAGGTGCTCTAATGCGCATTGTTCACTACTGCCAGCATGTGCTTGGCATGGGGCATTTTTTCCGTAGTCTGGAAATAGATAAAGCACTCGAGGGGCATGATGTAACCCTCATTACAGGTGGTACTCCTTTATCCATCACCTATCCGCCTCATGTGCAGGTTATTGAGCTACCCTCACTCTCCATGGATGAAGAGTTCGGTGCATTCATTCGTACAGACAAAGACGGCACCAAATATGTTCTCACAGAACACGAGCTTGATGCCATTAAAGCGCAGCGCACAACGATTTTAACAGAGTCACTCAAAGCATTGCAGCCGGACATTTTTCTTGTGGAACTTTTCCCCTTTGGTCGTAAGCAATTCAGCTTTGAACTTATGCCTGTTCTGGAACTTTCAAAACAAAACGCCTTCCCCAATATGAAGACAGTGTGCAGCGTGCGGGACATCCTTGTCGAAAAAACAAAACAGCAGGAATTTGAAGAGCGTGTTCTTTCTATTTTGAACACCTATTTTGCTGCTGTCCTCGTGCATACTGATCCAAAAGTGATCACGCTGGATGCAACCTTTCCCCGAATCAACGACATCAAAATTCCAATTTACAATACTGGATACATCACACCGCTGCCTCACAACATCAGCCCTAAAGCAGTTCGAGAATCACTCTCCATTGCACCGGATACGCCGTTCATTCTTGGTAGTATCGGCAGCGGGTCAGTGCATCCGGAAATTATGGAACAACTTGCAGCCGCATCCATTCAACTCAACAATTCAACGCCCCATAAACTCCTCATATCCACTGGTCCTTTTATGCGGCAAGACAGCCAAGTACGCATTCAACAGCTCTGCGATCCACACCCGCATATTACTGTCACCGATTTTATTCCGGATTTCATCAATCATCTCAGCGCAGCTGACATCTCGTTGAGCATGGCTGGATACAACACGACCATGAATTTACTCGCAGTAAACACCTACGGATTGGTGTATCCGTTCGATCAAAATCGCGAACAACGTATGCGTTCAACAAGTCTGGAACAGCTCGGAGCACTCAAAATTCTTGAACAGGAAGACATGCAGTCAGATCACCTTTGCAATCTACTCACGCAGCACATCAACACCCCAGCACCGCCACCGAATCATCAAGTTGATCTACAAGGGGCAGCTGAATCTGTTCGAATATTAGAGCAATTATTGAGTCATAAAGCAGCAGGGTAAAGACAACCTTTCAAAACGCAACACTGTCAAAGATAGCTTTGCTGCAAAACAATTATGTTGAAAGATAATTTTGTGCATTTTTAACCTATTGGAGGCAGTGAGACTATGGCAAAACAACGACCGTATATTTCAGCGCTATGGCATGCAGTGCCTTCCAATATTCTAGCATTACTTGCACAAACTATTCAGGCAGGCGTAGAAGCGCACGCAGAAAACGGCCATCCTATGGGAGAAGTGCCTACAATCTTTTTCCGCGCGGATGACGTAGCCATTCCATCAACTCCATGTCGAAAAATGCTGCAAATTTTTGCAGAGCACGACACACCGCTAGCACTGGCTGTCGTACCTGCATGGAGCACAAAAAAGCATGTTGAGGCTCTTCAGTCTGTATCACCAAACAAAAACCACCTGTGGGGCTGGCACCAACACGGTTGGTCACATGTAAACCACACAACGCATGGTCGTAAGTGTGAGTTTGGTAGCGACAGACTTCATCAGACATGCGCAGAAGAATTGCAGAAGGGGTATGAAACCCTGACATCGCTATTCGGAGAATCTTTCTCTCCTATCTTCACCCCGCCGTGGAACAGAATTTCAGATTCAAACATCCAAATTTTACAAAACATCGGTTGTAAAGCCATCTCACGTGTCTCTTCTGCACCCCATCAAGAAATTCTGCCGGACATTCCGGTAAATGTTGATCTGCACACCCGTAGCGAGCTCACGGCGGCAAGTGGCTGGAATGAACTTCTGGCAGAGTTGCGCTCGGGCATTGCTTCCGGTCGATGCGGCGTCATGCTGCATCACGATAGAATGAACAGTGCTGCCGAAGAATTTTTGCAACGCCTTCTGATAATTTTACAAAGCTACCCTGTCCGACCTGTTCCCATATATTCCTATATGCTATGATGGCGATTACTCATGATTTTGCTCAACCATAGAACACAATTTTACAGCATGCAGTCAAAGATTGTTCCTTTTATTGCGTAGCTTCAGAGAACATTCTTCTCTACTAAAAATCTGGGTTGTATGTTGAGCAGCAACTGTAGGGATAGTTATGCCGGAAAAAACATCACGCACCGGATTTTTCACTCAAGACGAAAGCCATCGTATCGGCTTTCCGTGGAGTAAATCATTCGACTTTGCGGTTCAAAATTTACGCAACCGATTCACCCGCTCTCTCATCACCATGAGCAGCCTTATCCTCGCGGTTGCCTTTCTTGCGTTTATTCTGGTTAACCTGAATATCGCGACCGGACTTGTTCAATTCGGTGGAACCCAATTTGCGTCACTCCTCACAGAAATGGGGTTTGATGTTGATACCGCCCTCGGCACTGTAACAACAGGCCCCAAAGAACGCTGGATAGTCCTCCTCTCTCTTCTCGTATGTACTGTCGGCATCATCAATGCGCAGCTTATGTCCGTTACTGAACGCTTCCGCATTATCGGTATATTCAAATGCCTTGGTGCACTTGATTCTATTATTCTCAGACTATTCCTTATCGAAGCAGCAATCATCGGCATTATCGGTGCAGCCATCGGAGCAGCCGCAGGGATCGCTTTTGCGTTCCTAAACGGGCTGGTCAATTTCGGTGTCGCGTCCCTAATTCTTGTTTCACTGGCCGATGTATTTGTCTCATTTCTTATTGCAACAGCTACCGGATTTACGCTGAGTATTATCGGCGTATTGTACCCCGCAATCCTTGCAGCACGCATGGAACCAGTAAAAGCACTTAACGCACAGCACTAGGAACTACGCATGACACGCACGCTCTCACAGTCCAAACGCAACCGTATGCTCACTGCTTTATGGTACCTGTTGCGCAAGCCGCATAAAGCGCTGAAATCTATTTATCGCGATAGGCATGACACGCAATGGTGGCAGCAATACGTTACGAAATCATACGGACTGGGACTCGGTCTGCCACAGGTGGATCTGCTTGAGCTTATACCGGAATTTGAAGAAACAATTACGCCGTATGCCATGCTGGAAGCCGCAGCAACGCCTATGGACATTGCCCTGCTAAAAGGACTGGCCCGATCATATGACGACTGTGACTATCTGGAAATAGGCAGATGGCGCGGTGAATCTATTACCAATGTGGCACCGCATACCAACACTTGCTATTCCCTGAGCCTTTCCCCAGCGCAACAGTCACAAGCAGGATTCAGCAATTCCATGATCCGGCAGGATGGATTTTTTATTACACCTGAGCAGTATCCCAATATTACATGTATTAACTGCGATACACTTTCATTCGATTTTTCAACCCTTACAGAAAAATTTGATCTTATTTTTGTCGACGGTGATCACCACGCAGCAGCAGTCACCAGTGACACTCAAAATATTTTCCCTCTGCTGAAAGACGATGACTCGATGATTGTATGGCATGACTACGCCGACTCACCGGAAAAAGTTCGTTGGGCTGTTCTGGCAGGTATTATGGACGGACTGCCACCGGAAGAGCACCGGAACCTGTATCATGTATCCAACACTCTTTGCGCCATCTACACACGAAAAAAACTGTCAGCAACGTATCAGGAGTTTGCCATAACTCCGGATAAATTTTTTGAAGTAACCATCCGCGCCCACAAGCTGGAAGCACCGGCAGCAGCGCACAGCCAGGGAGAGGCTCGATGGAACAAAAGCAGATAATTGTCCGAGTTGAAGGCGTTAAAAAGACCTTTAAGATGGGTAAACAACACGTGCATGCACTGCGTGGTGTCAATCTGGAAATCTACGCTGGTGAGTACCTTTCCATCATGGGCTCTTCCGGTAGCGGTAAGACGACGTTGTTCAATATGATCGGCGGGCTGGATAAACCGACCGAAGGAAAAGTCTTTATCGATGAAGTGGATATTTCGCAGTTGGATGCCTATGAACTGGCATGGCTGCGTAACCGCAAAATCGGATACATATTCCAGACATTCAATATTATTCCGACTTTGACCGCGTTGGAAAATGTCACCCTGCCTATGACCTTTGCAGGCGTGCATAGTGATGCCGCAACAGAGAAGGGACTAGAACTGCTTGACCTTGTAGGACTTGGTTCACGCCATCAGCACAAGCCTCTGGAATTATCCGGTGGCCAGCAGCAGCGTGTCGCCATTGCACGTTCCTTCGCGAATGATCCTGCCATTATTCTTGCGGATGAACCTACAGGCAACCTCGACCAGCGCACCGGTGAAGAAGTCATCGAACTGCTGCGAACTCTGTGCAGAGAACGCGGGGTAACCATCATTACCGCTACACACGATTACAAAATGATCAATGTTTCTGACCGAGTTGTATGGGTCAAAGACGGACGTGTTGATAGAATAGAACACCGCGACGAACTGAATGTTTCTCTTGGAACAATCGGAGAGAAGGAGCGCTAATGAACTCCATCTTCGCCATACCGGCTCGCAAGGTCTTATCCTCGTTATGCATAGCTATGCTTTTTGCATCTTGTTTTGTGTTCTGCTTCACCGTTCAAGACAGCTTTGCTAAAAAAAGTTCAGACAGTGCCAAACAGTTTAGAAAGACAACCTACGCTCTTTCTTTACTCCATGACAGATTCACAGGATCGCAAGGAGTAAAAGAGGCTGCACGCTTTATCCATGACCATTTTAAAGCAGATTTTTCGAATCACAAGTCTGTCAAAACTGGCATTCAATCCTTTCTTCTCCCTGTTACACATTTCAAAATTGGCACTCTTAAACGAGCTGGTATCATAAACCAGCAACCAGTAATGCTTCCGCCTTTGCGCCTGAATGCTGTCACTCCGCCAACCACGACAAAGGAAGGTATAACAGGCCACATTATTTACGTTAAGAACGGTGACCTTGTTGAGTTCAATGGCAAGGACGTACAAGGTGCCATTGTCATAATGAATCTGGCATCAGGGAAGAACTGGGTCAACGCTGCACAACTTGGCGCATCAGCCTTATCTACGTTGATGACGGGCATATGACACCACCAACAAAAGCTCTTTTTAATGACAAATTTGAGCTCACACCTATCGACTTTCCCCGCTTCTGGATTTCACATCAAAAAGCGGTAGAACTTTTTGGCGATCTCGACGCGCTCTATGATCAAACCATGGCGCAAAATCAAGAAATCAAAGTGACTGTCTCTGCCAATGTCCAATGGGTTCAGGCAGAAGGTGAAAACGTATGGGCTTTTATTCCCGGAACAGGGGAAGACGCTGATAAAGACTATATGCTCGTTGAGGCATTCTACGACACAGGCGCTTTCGTTCCAGAACACGCCCCGGGAGCAGATGAATCAACTTCCATCGCCACGCTCCTGTCCATTGCTGAACGTCTTGGCGACAATCCGCCTAAAGAATCTGTTCTGTTGCTTGCCACATCCGGACACTCCCAGAGTAATGCCGGAATGCGCTCTTTTGCGTCGCTATTAGCACAATCACTGGGCAACATAAAAAAACTATCCACAGGTCTTGCACAAAAAGCTTCTGACACACGAGACACCATTGCAATTCTCAACAATCCAAATCTGCTGGATACGCCGCAATCACTATCCACTTATTCTCCAAGAGAATGTGAGTTGCTCCGGCTTGCACTCGACTCCGTATCCAAAACACAAGCAGACATGTACACACGGGAAGTTTCACAACTGCGCCTTGCCGCAACCGGCTCAGAGGAAGACAACAGCCGTATTAAAGAACTCGCAGCAAAACGGCTGGAGCTTCGTAATCTCCTCTGGTTAAGCTCCAAACAGCAAGCAACGCGCCCTATTCCACCAGAAGAACTTACAATATTACGCAGTCTATTGTCGCTTGCCACTGCAGAACAGCAGGAACGGTTCGCCGACCTCGTCATTCGTTTACGCAGTGCAGAAAGCAAACGGCTTTTAAAAGAAGCAATTGGCGAACGCACATTACAAGCAGGTTTCGGGCTCTATCTTTCTACCCACAGTTCTGGTGTTGGGGGATTTACCCGAGGCTACTTATATGAATTAAAAGCGAGCATTAATCGCACATCGTTCTTCGGACCATTATCGGAAATGGTAACGGAACATGCCAAAAAATTACCGAACTATGACGAACTATGGCAGGATTCACTACACCCGACTCCGACAACGCCATGGCAAAGTTATCTTCCAGACAATCCGAAGTTCAGTAGCGAAGTTTTAGCTATTGCCGGTTTCCCGATGATCAGTCTTGCGTCTCTGCACGATTTCCGTCCGTTGTGGGGAACTCCGTACGATGTTCTGGAAGCCACAGATCAAGAATACGCACTGATTCAAAATGAATTTATTACGTCACTCATTACAACAATAGCAAACAACCCCCTGCCTGTTATTGATCGAGGCAGAAACGGCTCTGCCACACTGGGCGGAAGCGTAAACTTACAGCGTCAGGGTGAACCGTTTCCAGATAAACCTGCGGTGGGTACGCTTGTTCTTGCCTATCAAGGACCTACCCGTTTTTACTCCATGGTTAATACAGATGGCAGCTTTGATCTTCCGGGACTTGCAACATCCCAGTTCACTGTGCACAAAGCTGTCATTGAAGCCTATAAAATAAATCCTGAGACCGGCCTTGCCGTATGGGCAGTGGATAAACCGACTACCGGCAAAAGCAACTATCGTGTAAAAATGCGCCGCAATAACATGGGGACACAGCTCACCATGTTTGACTGTGCGCAAACTACGCTATTTAACCTGCTTGATGCTCGAACACTTGCGTATCTGTACCGAACAGAGATTATTGATGCGCGGACTGAAACCAGCCCGTTACGTTTCTGGTATTCTCGTCTGGATACACGCAGTTCAACACTGGGGACATTCTTCCTTGAACCGGAAGTACCCTTCAAGCTCACACTTTCGGACACCGTTCTCGGTAAAAAAGTTCTTCTGTTAAATAACACTCCAGAAGATCCGCTGGGTAAGGGATACCTCATCAGCGAGTGGCCTGTTATTCCGTTTACTGAATACCATGCAGCAAAAGACATGTGGACGCTGCTCATTCCACGCATTGCAAATCTGGAAAGCAAAGGTATTCACAACGAGCGTATATCCAGTCTCTACAGCCAGGCACAACTGCTTTTAAAGCAGGCAGATGAATACTATACGCAAAAAGACTGGGTCGGTTTGCTTAACACATCCCGCGCATCACTTGCGACAGCTTCGCTTGTGTACAACGATATTGAAGGAACCCAGCGAGACGTTCTCTCCGGCGTGCTCTTCTACATTGCGCTGTTTGTACCGTTTGCCTACTGCCTTGAACGACTGCTCTTCGGGTATGCTTCCATCTATAAACGAATTCTTGCATTCCTCGGACTGCTCACAGCCACAATCCTTGTGGTCTATTTTGTACACCCTGCATTCCAACTTACATACAGCCCGCTCATTGTAATTCTAGCATTTTTCATCATTGGGCTTTCGTTCCTTGTGTCGATGATCATATTCCTCCGCTTTGAGCGAGAGATTAAGAATTTTCAGGAGCAATCGCACAATATACGAGTTTCTGAAGCGAATAAAAGTGCGACCTTTACTGCTGCGATGGCTATCGGAGTGAGTAACTTACGCCGCAGACCGTTGCGTACTGCGTTAACTATTGCAACGCTTACCATTCTGACATTTACCATTATGAACTTTACCTCTACCAAAAGCATCCGTACTGCCGGATGGGTAGAGTTCAGCAACTCTGCTCCATATTACGGATTACTGCTAAAGAACCCGAACTGGCGTGATATGCCGGTAGAAACACTGCAAATCACCACAGATTTGTTTGGAGCTGAGGGAATATTATCCCCGCGTGTATGGCTTGAAATCCAAGACAAAACACGCGCCCCGTTCCTGCCTGTGGAATATAACGGCAAGGAATCAGTAGCACGTGCACTCATCGGGCTTGCTCCTTCTGAAACAGAGATGAGTACGATAAGTAAGCATCTTATCTCCGGGTCATGGTTTGAGGAAAGTGATCAGCACGCCATTATTCTTCCTGAAGAAATTGCGACCCAGCTTGGCATAACCTACATCGGTGCAATTGCTCCTGAAGTTCTCTTTTGGGGGATACCTTACACCGTACGTGGCATCATAAAGAACAAAGCACTGGCCGAAAGTAAAGATCTTGATGGCGAGCCAATCACGCCGATCATTTACCCTAACATTGCCGCTTCCGACCTAAGTGATACTGAGGCTGAAGCACTCAATCGAGGGGAAGACCTCTTACGTTACGAAAGCCGGTACGAACATATAAGTGGCGCACGCACCGTTATTATTCCTGCACGAACACTTTTATCCGAAGGCGGCTCACTTAAAGCTGTCGCCATTAAAACAGGGAAAGATAAACCGGACGATGTAAACCATGGTCTGCTAAATCTCGGCTACCGCTTCGGTATGCTTATATTCAGCGGCACCACTTCTGGTACATATCTGTACTATGCCTCTAATTTTATCAGCTACAGTGGTCTTTCCACTATCCTGATTCCTATTGGCATTGCTGTACTGATTGTTCTGAACACTATGATCGGTTCAGTGTATGAACGCCGCGGTGAAATCGGCGTTTACACATCTGTCGGACTGGCACCGTCCCACGTGGCTTTCCTCTTTGTCGCAGAATCTCTAGCCTTTGCGGTCATCAGCGCAGTGTTCGGTTATCTCATAGCGCAAACGGTGTCCGGCTTTATGTCCGGCACGGAGCTGTGGGCTGGCATGACTGCTAACTATTCCTCCACTGCCGGTGTTATGGCTATGTTGCTCATCATAATTGTTGTGCTCATATCCTCCATCTACCCTTCCAGAATTGCGTCAGAAATTGCCATTCCGGATGTCACACGAGCATGGAAACTGCCAAAACCGGAAGGCGATGTTATGCGCATCGAATTGCCATTCCTTGTAAGAAGCTCTGAACAGGCCTTCGCCGGAGGCTTCCTGTACGAGTACTACCATGGACACGCGGACATATCGCATGGGGACTTCTCAACTGAAGACATCACATGCTCTTTCCTGCCGCCCGATGATCTTGTTGAAAAAGGACTCATACCAGACGCAGTACAGCAGGATGCCGCAGGTGACGCATGTCTTACTTTCGATTTTAAAACGTGGCTTGCCCCGTTTGACTTTGGTGTACGCCAAAATGTGCAGCTTATCATGTGTCCTTCTGAATCGCATCACGGTTTCAAAGAAATTCATGTAATCCTGACCCGCGAAGCAGGAGAAAAACGCGTCTGGCAAAATCTGAATAAGCCATTCCTGCATGGTCTGCGGAAACAACTTCTTGTATGGCGTTCTATCGAAAAAGGCTCACGCAAAAGCTATGAAGATGACTTTAAAACTGCCTTTGCTGAAACAGGAAAAGAGATTCCGCATACAGCGATGGAGACCAAAGGAGACAGCGCATGAATACATTACGACTCCCCGCTCTAGCCTTTGCCATTCTTCTCGGCATACTCATGTGCGCAGCAGGGCCATTCAATACCGCATGGCTTGGCGGTACACCGCTTGGTGGTGGACATTTTCCACTTGCACCGTTTTTCATCTCATTCTTTTTATTTATTGGCACAGCAATTATTGCCACATCAACAAACACAAAACCTATACTGAATGGTACTGAGCAACTTGTCACATGGCTCTTTATGGTCATCGGTATAGGTATCGGATATTCCGGACTGGCAGAATCATTCTTCCTTAATATTACTGCACCGGTTTATTACCAGACTGGTGGATACGGCTGGGTAAAAACACTCACTCCTTACCTTCCAGACTCATGGTATATGAACGACCCTTCCGTGGTGAAACCGTTGTACGAAGGATTCATCGGCGGACGGAACATGAGCCTCCTGCAAGTTGTTCAACAGATCCCTTGGGTAGCGTGGACAGGTGTTCTTACATTGTGGGGACTATTCATCATGATGGCGTACCTCACCATGCTTTGCCTCGTTAACCTGTTCGGCAGACAATGGGTAGAAAACGAACGCGTCAACTTTCCTCTCCTGCGCGTGCCGCAGTTTTTGAGCGATGCTTTGGACTCCGGTACAATGCGGGAATTTCTGACCAATAAATTCCTGCTCTGGGGCATTGGTATTCCAGTATTTATTCACATGATTAATGGGCTGAGCTACCATTATCCGTCCATTCCTCAACTGCCAATGATCGTACTTGCCGGACAATATTTCCCGAAATATGGGCTCTTTTCCGGTTTCAACAAGCTGCAACTGTTCCTTGTTCCGGCATACATCGGCTTTGCCTTCCTCGCCACACGGCAAATCGCGTTCAGTTTCTGGTTCTTCTATATCTTCGGTGCTCTTTTTATGGGTATCCTGTATGTACTGGGATTCAATGTTCCTCAATCTGCCATGGGCATTAACTTCGGACCAAACCTTGCGCGCCCGGCAGAAGCTATGGTCATGGGCTCTACCCTGATTTTCTTTTTGTTTATTCTCTGGCTCGCACGTGAGCACCTCGTTAATGTTTTTAAATCAGGCTTACGAAATACAGATGTTCATCAAGGCGAAATTATACCTGCAGCATGGTCTTTATGGGGCGCAGTTGCCGGTATCGCAGCCATGATGGTTTGGTGCCGATGGTTCGGTATGTCCATTGGTGGTTCCGTGGTAATGCCTGTCATCTTCTTTGTAATCTTACTGGTTATTTCCCGCGTCATCACTCAAGGCGGGCTGCCACAGTTTATGCTTACTGCTGCACCTTCCGACGGTGTTACCGGTATACTTGGAACCCGCTTCCTTGGCGTAGCTGGTATTGCCCTTACGGCTGTGATGCAAAAAATGATGTTCCTTGATGTTCAAGAATCCCTCATGCCGAACCTTGTGCACGGCAACAAGATTTCCGAAAACACAAAAAGTAAACGGCGCTTCTTCCTTGCGCTGACAATTCTTCTCGCCCTGTGCGTCTGCACCGCATTCTGCTCCATGCTCATTCTTGGATACAAAACAGGACTGCGTGATCTTCAACTCGAAGTTCAATCACAGTCCATATTATCCATCTATGAAAATGCAGGCAGATTAATTGATGCACCACTGAGCGCCAACTCGTGGACCACATCTTTCGCTATCATTGGTGCCATATTCATGGGCGTACTTGTATTTTGCTTCTACAAGTTCCCTTGGTGGCCGCTTCATCCATTAGGTTTTATCGCAGCGTACAGCAAAAGCATGCGCATCCTGTGGGTTTGCTTCTTCCTCGGGTGGCTCTGCAATTATTTGGTACTGCATTACGGGGGCACAGCTCTCTATCGAAAGATTCAGATGGTATTTGTGGGGCTTGTTATCGGTGACATGCTTATGGGCGGCGTATGGGCTATCGTGAGTCTCTTCTCTGGAATTGTGTATCCAGTATTTCCGGTACTTGGGGGATAGGTCATGTATCAAGATAAAGAATTACAAGAATATCGTGATCTACTTCAGCCGCCTACTCAATTTGAAGAAGGCTTTGACTGGAAAACCATAATCGGTGCTGTCTTCATCGGCTTCCTGATGATGCCGGGCAGCATGTACTTGCAGCTCGTTATCGGGCAAGGAATCGGCCCTGCTGCACGTTGGGTAACCATTATTCTCTTTGCAGAAGTAGCCAAGCGCTCATATACCGAATTAAAACAGCAAGAAGTTTTTCTCCTGTTTTACATGGCAGGTGCTGCGCTTGCATCGCCATTTTCCGGTCTTTTATGGAGCCAGTATCTTGTCCAGTCGGACGCGGCCAAGATGCTGGGACTTACAGAATTTATTCCAACGTGGATTGCGCCACAACCCGGCTCAGAAGCACTGGCGGACAGAACATTTTTCCATCAGGATTGGCTCATTCCAATTTTGCTTCTAGCGGGCGCGCAGCTTGTTCAGCGTATTGACCATTTTGGTCTGGGCTACGCTCTCTTCCGTCTTACATCTGATGTGGAAAAACTGCCGTTCCCAATGGCACCGGTTGGTGCATTAGGTACCATGGCTTTAGCAGAATCTACTGAAGACCGTAAATCCGGCTGGAAATGGAGAGTGTTCTCCATAGGCGGGGTAATCGGACTTCTCTTCGGCTTTTTCTATATACTACTTCCGGCGCTTTCCGGCTTACTTTTTGAAGAACCCATACGGCTGATCCCGATACCGTGGATTGAGCTGACACGACATACAGAGTCGATTCTTCCTGCGGTTGCTACCGGCTTCCAGTTTGACCTGACGCTCGTTTTTGTTGGTATGGTTCTTCCGTTCTGGGCAGTCATCGGTGGGCTTGTAGGTCTGCTTGTAACCATTGCCGCAAACCCTTTCCTCTTCGATGCTGGAATTCTTCATCGTTGGAAACCGGGAATGGAAACTGTTGAAACGGTCTTCGCTAACAACTTCGACTTCTACATGTCTTTCGGTATCGGCCTTGGTCTTGCCATTGCGATTATCGGTATCTGGCAGGTTATCCGTTCTTTCAGCTCAAAAAGCGGAAAACTGGACTTTTCAAAACTCTTCAAGCCACCTCCTGGACGTGGTGATATTAACTTCTGGCTTTCAATCGGCATCTATTTCTTCTCAACCATGACCTACATACTCATTTGCCACTGGCTTGTTCCAAGTTTCCCTTGGATTTTCTTTCTCATTTACGGCTTCATCTATACACCGATTGCATCATACATCAGCGCCCGTATGGAAGGTATTGTCGGACAGTTTGTTTCCCTGCCGTTTGTACGTGAGGCAAGCTTCATCGCTGGAGCTAAATATTTTGGCTACAACGGGATAGAAATTTGGTACGCCCCGATTCCTTTGCATAACTATGGTGAAGCAACCGTTCAGTTCCGTGAAATCGAGCTTACCGGTACAAACTTGCGCGGCATTATTAAAGCTGAGTTTGTAGTGTTCCCAATTGTTATTATTGCCTCGCTCATCTTCTCCCAGTTCCTCTGGAGACTGGCACCGATACCTTCGGCAAGTTATCCATATGCCCAAAAGATTTGGCATTTGCAGGCACTGAACTCTCTTCTCCTGCAATCATCAACGCTTGAAGGTAACTCGCTATTCTATCAGGCTCTCAGCTACGCCTATGTTGGCTCCGGTGTCGGACTCGGGATCATTTTGTACGCGTTCCTATCCGTATTCGGGCTCCCCATAATGCTTATTTATGGAGTTGTGCGCGGACTTGGGCAATCTACCCCGCACGGCATTATTCTAGAAGTAGTCGGCGCGTTGCTAGGACGCTATTTCTTCCTAAAAAAATACGGAAAAAAATGGAGGCACTACGCACCAGTTCTACTTGCTGGATTCTCCTGCGGCATGGGGCTCACCGGCATGCTTGCCATGGGTTGCACATTGATTCTGAAGTCCCTAAGCCAACTTGCGTACTAAGGGGAGATTTCATTTGTAACCTCCCCGCACATTCTAGAATCACAACTTGCTAATCTGACACCATAAAAAACAAAAAACCGGAAAATCGACACACGATTTTCCGGTTTATTTTGTCTAACGCTCTGTTATTGACAGAGCATAATCAAAACTTACTATAATAGTATTATCTACTAACCACCACCTCGCCTCTTTTGTCCACATCCGGTGCATAGTGCTTCCTTCACAGAATGGCATTCATCCTGTAAATACAAGCACTGCAACCATGTCGACCCTCAGTTACGTATTCGTTCATCATTTCAATACATAACGTGCGATGTGCTTTTGCTTTAAACAAACAATGTTCATTCTGGTTATTTCTGGTTCTTTTTAGTTATACAGTGTCGTGCTATTTTTCGTACAAAAATTCACATTGTGTAATACTATGAGCAGGAAATAAAAGCGTTGTTCTCACTCGTAGTCACGATACAGTACGACCTTCCTGAATGTTCAGATATAAATCTTCCTGAGGAGATAGCATGGAATTCGATTTGGAATTAGAAACAAAAAGACTTGAACGTAAACTTAAACATATCGCTGGAAAAGGTTTTCTCCCTCAAGCTCTTTTGCAAATCGTAAGCAACACAGCTGTGCTTCAACTTGCAAGCCGTGTTAATGTTTCTGTGCAGCCGCTGCGTCCTCAAGTTACACAGGACATGCACATTCAAGGTGCACCGCTTGTAAACAGAGCTACGTTTACGTATGATCCTAAAGAAACTGCTATTCTCTTTGGAAAATTACTGGCAATGCTGGATAAAGCTGAGGAACCGCTGGCATCTTCTGCTGTTAAAATCCGTGAAGCCATTGAAAAACAAGAATTAAGCATTCAGGAAGCATGTGATGCATTTATTGCAGATGACAATATGTTCTACGCTGACTGGGCTGCCCGTATTCCAGAATCACCGAGCCTCGTACGTTTTCTGGCTCAAGGCAGCCTGACCCCGTCATTACAAGTACAGACAGATCTTTTAAAAGAGCACAGAAGCGACGAAGAACCTTGGCCTCATGGACACTGTCCGCACTGTGGTTCCCAGCCGCTCATCGCTACTTTGAAAGAAAAAGAAGGTCTTAAACACCTCACCTGCTCCTTCTGTCGTCTTGAGTACCGTGCAAAACGCTTACAGTGTGCTTTTTGTGGTGAAGAAGGCCACGATAAGCTTGAATACTTTAAAGCTGACGGCGAACCGGGGTACGAAGTACATGTATGTAAAACATGCACCTGTTATATCAAAGTTAGCGATTTCCGCGAATTTGACCGGGTGAGCATCCCAGTCCTTGATGATCTTGAATCTCTCACTCTTGACATTCTAGCACGTAAACAAGGATACGCTCGCCCTACACTCTCAGCATGGGGGTTCTAATGCCAAAAAATGAAACTCGTTGTAGCTGCGAACCAAAACCAATTACGGTTACGCAGTATAAAGACGGCCAGTGGGCTGTGCATCCTGACGTCGTAAGTATTGAAGTACCCATCAAACTGAACTTCAACGGTGAACAGCACATGCTATGGGCATGGCCGGAGCACCTTGAAGATTTGGTAGCAGGTCATGCTCTACTCGACCTTGGTGGCGGTAGTGTCAAAACTACGGTTGAAAAGGTCAGTGAAGGCGAATTTACCGTGACCACTGGTGATGCCATTGAAAACGACCTTGAGCCGGGTAAACTTCACGGTTCAGAAATGCTCGGAGCAATGGCTACCTTTATTGCAGAAGAGGGCCAATGGCATGGCACTGGTTGTTTCCACCGTGCCGGTGTGTACAATGCCAGTACACACACCATGCTCCACCGCACAGAGGATATCGGACGTCACAACTGCGTTGACCGCCTTGCCGGATGGGCAAGCCGTACAGAAACACCGTTGTCCGGTCTCGTACTCATGGTCTCTGCCCGAGTAACAGCTAGTCTGTGCGCCAAGGCCATCCGTGCCGGATACAAGTTTATTATCAGCCGTTCCGCTGTAACAAGTGCTTCTATCGCAATGGCAGAAGAACACGGTGTTACACTGGTAGGCTTTGCTCGAGATCAAGAAAAACGCTTTACCGTTTTTCACGATTTACAGACTCCGAGGGTCCTTACCTAATGCATAAAGACGGTTCTGATAATCTCACCGGAATCGTTCTTGCTGGTGGATTAAGCTCCCGCATGGGTCATGATAAGACTCGCATTCATGCGCATGGAGATTCCGAACCTGATTTGCTTGTGTACACATGCAAGCTGCTTGAATCAGTGTGCTCAGAGGTCTGGATTTCCAGTAGGGATGTCAGGCCGCACGCGGACGGGTATCTCTGGGTTAAAGATGAAATTGAAGGCAAAGGGCCTATAGGCGGTGTAATGACCGCCTTGCGCGCTGCGCAGGGTCCTGTGCTTGTACTTTCATGCGATCTACCGTTTATGAACCCCGAAATGCTGCAACAGCTTATCGACTTTTGGAAACAGAAGCCTGAAGGAACGTTGCACACAACCTTTTTACAGGCAGAAACAGGCTTCATCGAAGCTCTTGTTTCTATCTATGAACTCGAGGCGCTGCCCCTTTTTGAACGTGCAGTTGATGACGGGATGTATAAATTGAGTCGCGTTGTTCCAACAGAACAGCAACACTGTTTGCCATATGTCCAGCAGGAGTCACTACCGTTCTTTAACGTAAACTATCCCGCAGACCTTGAAATGGCCCGCCGGATCATAGCTGCAATATGACACATACCACATTAAGTGCAGAGACAAAGGCGTCCTTAGCTCTTACCGATAATCACGGGCGTACTGTCAATTATCTGCGCGTATCGATCACTGACCGCTGCAACCTGCGCTGTATGTACTGTTGGTCTGCCGACGGCATGCAGTTCATCCCTCACGATAACATTATTACCTACGAAGAGATTGCCAGACTCGTCGACCTTTCCGTCGAAATGGGAGTCAGCAAAGTCCGCCTGACCGGAGGCGAGCCATTTGCCCGACGCAATTGCCTTGATCTTATCGAGATGCTGCTTAAAAAACATCCCGATCTTGATCTGCGTCTTACCACAAACGCAACTCTTATGAACGGCAAGGCGAAAGCATTAGCTGACCTTGGTGTCCGTCACATAAATATTTCTCTGGATACCTTTGAACGCAAAAAGTTCCAAAGTATTACAGGCCGTGACATGCTCCGAAGCGTGACACGTTCCATTGATGAATGTTTAGCAAGCGGACTTAAGGTAAAAATCAACACTGTTGCGCTTAAAGGCGTTAACAATGATGAGCTGCCTGTCTTTGTCAACTTCGCTAAGAACAATCCGGTAGACGTGCGTTTTATCGAATTCATGCCTATGGGAAGCTGTAGCACATGGAACGAAAGTAACTTCTGGTCTGCTGATGACATTTTTGAAGAAGCTAGCAAGCTTGCTGTCCTTACAAAACTTGAAAAAGGCGAACGACGCTCCGGCCCTGCCAAGCTGTTCGGCATAGAAGGCGGTAAAGGGCGACTTGGTTTTATTACGCCAATGTCCAACCACTTCTGCTCTTCTTGTAACAGACTGCGAATAACTGCTAACGGAATGCTGCGCACCTGTCTTTTCTCTGACAGTGAGATCGATTTACGCACTATGTTGCGTAATACTTCGATTACCGATGCAGACATAGCCAACGTAATGCGTGAAGCTAATGTTGGTAAGCCACTTGGTGTTGAATTGCTTAAGGCAAAAAAACAAAATGAAGTTGCGTTAAAACGCATGAACGCCATTGGCGGCTAGTTTTACCTAAAGCATAACAGCAAATGCATGCTGTTATGTGCCCCGACCATATCTGAGAATCAAAAGAGTGGATGCAACTATGCATCCACTCTTTTTTATTGGAAAAATAGTAAAAACTTATTTTTACACATGCAACATATTGTAAATGTGGAACTTTACATCACATGAACACTGTTTTTATGTGTAATGCCGCATTGATAAGCTAAAGTAATACCCTTATATCCCGATTTGGATGAAGTGCGAACAAGGTAACAGCTGTGCATCCACAACTTTTATCTCTTTGTATATTCACATTCATAACCCAACACGCCTCGGAGTTATATATGAACTTCAAATCGCTAAAGCTAAAATTACTCGTACAAATTTCTGCTTGCTTCATTGTATTCATTGGACTTCTCCTCGTCATTTCAATCAGCTCTATTCGTGAAGAAGCTATTGATTCTGCACATCTTTTATCAGAAGAAGTGGTACGAGAGCACAAATTGTCGATCGAGAAAAATTTTGACAAGGGCTTTACTATTGCCCGAACCCTTTCGCAAACCATTGAAGGAATACTCAACGCGAACACATCAAAAAGTCGAGAACAGCTTGTTCAAGTGTTAAAGAATGTTGCTCTCGGAAATCCCGATCTATTCGGAGTTTGGCTGGCATTTGAGCCGGATGCCTTCGGTGAAGACTCTGCTTATTTGAACGAGAAGACATTCAGCATGAGTAACGGTCAATTTGCTCCATACTGGAGCCGCTCCGGAGGGAGATTAAGTTTAGCACCTTGCCCGCCGCTTAATGACTCATGGTACACGTACAGTCGCGATACGCGTGAAGAGTACGCAACTGAAGTCACAAGTTATACAACCTCATCTGGTACTTCCTACAGTGTTTCAAGCCTCTCTGTTCCGATTATAGTGAACGGAAAAGCCATTGGAGTTGTCGGTGTCGATCTTTCGACCGATTTTCTCAATAACATTGTAGACACGCTGACCGCATACAACGGAAACTGTAATTTAACGCTTGTAGCTTCAAACGGTAAGGTTCAGGCCCATACAGGCAAGCCTGACGCATTAGGAACATCAATCGATAGAATTATCCCGAATGGTCGATCCTTATTCCAGCGCGCACAGCAAGATGAAGTTGTTCAGATAGAAAACGATGACCTTCTCCGTGTTCTCGTGCCGGTTCAACTCGGCAATACAAAAATGAAATGGGTTGCCACCCTGTCGGTAGCTAAAGACGTTGCACTTTCCAGCGCTAATGATCTAACCCTGAAGATGATCCTACTTGGCCTGCTATGCATTCTCGGTGCACTAGGTGCCACCTTCTATCTTGCCGGTTTTATCTCCCGCCCTATTATTCAAAGCTCTGATGTTATCACTGAAATTGCACAAGGCAATCTTTCCGCCCGTTGTCATCCAAAGGGACAAGACGAAATTGCCACCATGCAACACGCCGTAAACTCTATGGCAGAAACACTTCAGGAAAACATCCATGAAATTGAGCGGAATATGAAAGAAGCACGCGCCCGTTCTAAAGAAGCAGAAAGAGCCACAACACAAGCGAAGTCTGCTGAAGAAAGCGCGTTACAGGCGTACAGTCAGGGACAGGAAGCTGCAAAAGAACTTGATTTGCTTGTGCTGAATCTTACCTCGGCATCATCAGACTTGAGCGTGCAGATCCAAAGCACTTCAGAAGGTGTTAACCAGCAGGATGCACGTAACAGCGAAACCGCCACTGCAATGGAAGAAATGAACAGCACGATTTTAGAAGTTGCCCGAAACGCTTCAGAAGCTGCTTCCAGCGTGGATGTTGTTTTCCATGAAGCAGAGTCCGGACTTGCTGTTGTGGGAGAATCCGTTTCCACGATTCAAAATGTATCCAAGCTTTCAGCACATCTTACAAAAGAAATGAGCCAGCTCGGTTCGCAAGTTGAATCCATTGGTGAAATTCTTAATGTGATTAGTGACATTGCAGATCAGACAAACTTGCTCGCACTGAATGCAGCTATCGAAGCCGCACGTGCTGGCGATGCTGGACGTGGATTCGCGGTTGTAGCGGATGAAGTACGTAAGTTGGCTGAAAATACAATGGAAGCAACCGGACGCGTTGGAACCGCCATTCAAAATATTCAAGCTGGAACTCAGCAGAATATTAATGCCATGACCAACACAGCCAATGCAGTAGAAAATGCAACAACATTGGTTACCCAGTCTGGTGAAGCTTTCGAACGGATTGTAGCCAAAATCACCCCTGCCACCGATCAGGTACGTGCCATTGCAACGGCAGCAGAGCAACAATCTTCTGCAAGTGAAGAGATCACTCAGGCAATTGAAGAAATCAGTCGTATTTCCTCAATGACTACTTCTAAAATGAATGATGCTGAATCTGCCGTACACGATTTGAATTCAGTTTCTGATTCATTGAAAGTAACTATGAATAAATTGCTAACCGTCTAAAATTTTTGCCCCGATACAAAAATGATGGATATAAAAAGAGCGACCCGAGGGTCGCTTTTTTTATATCCAATCTCTACAACTAGTACGGAAGTACTCTTGTGCGTCCGTTTGGTGAAGTCACCACCCGAACACGCTGACCTACGCTATAGTTTGACCCTTCAGCTGCCTGTACAATTGATACAGACCTTCCGGCATCTAATCTTACAGTAATCTGTACACCGTCGGTTTTTTGAAATTCTTCTTCCGCAACTGCACCGGCTACAGCACCTACAATTGCACCACCGACAGCACCTACAACGGCACCGGAACCACCACCAATCTGACTACCAAGAACGCCACCGGCAACACCGCCGCCGACCAGGCCTACACCTGTATTATCATCCTTAATAGTCACCGCATTCATACGTGTAATTGTTCCGTAGCTGATATTATCAGCCTGCATTGTCTGATTACCGGAGTAAACATTAGGACTATGTCTATTTGTACAACCTGCTAGAACAGCAAGCGCGATCAATACCAGTAGTATTTGATACCGTTTTGTTGTTGACCGTGTCATGTCTCACCTCCTGATAGTTAGGTACCTTGTAAAAAAATAACAAAAAAGCTACCAGACTGAACACGATTTTTTTAGCAATATCCCCACAATTCGGGGCTTAAAAGCCAATCACGCGGCCTAACTATCAAGCATCGTGGACTATATCCTACATTTCCAATTCTTGTATATTATCTACAAAAGTTGCAAATCTAGTTACACCCATGATTTCAAACACATTACGGAAGTTTTCTGACAAGCCTGAAATAACAACCTTGCCACCGTCGTTGTAGAAAGAACGGATTGCATCCGTTAATAACGCTATCGCAGCACCGTTGATAGATGTGTTTTCTGCAAAATCCAAAACAATCCGCTGCGCTTTTCCAGCACCTTTAAAGGCGTGCTTTATCTCTGACTCATCCGCTGTACCAAGTGTACCGCGAACGGTTATTACCATTGTATCGCTTGTGAATCGTGTGGACAGTGTTACAAATTTTTCTGTGCTCAACTTAATGCGCTCTTCCACTCGTTCCAAAGCTTTTTGGAGTACTTCAAGGCGGAGAGGCTTATTGATGAAGTCTGTCGCATCAAGGTTTA
The DNA here is from genome assembly GCF_009914765.1 of Halodesulfovibrio sp. MK-HDV. NCBI lineage: Bacteria > Pseudomonadati > Thermodesulfobacteriota > Desulfovibrionia > Desulfovibrionales > Desulfovibrionaceae > Halodesulfovibrio > Halodesulfovibrio sp. MK-HDV. The sequence continues at coordinate 95,601 of NZ_WYDS01000011.1, forward strand.
GCGCCTGAATAGCAACATCCATATCGCCATGCCCTGTAATAACAACCACTTCAACACTAGGCTCTTCTTCTTTAAGACGACCGAGCACTTCAATACCGTCCATGCCCGGCATTTTAATATCAGTTAACACCAGCGGCGGATGATGTTCTGCAAAAACTTCAAGCCCGCGTTCTCCGGAGTTAGCGAGCAGGACTTCGTGTCCTAACGTACTTAATAACAATTCAAACATTGTTAGTGTAGGTTGCTCGTCATCAATCACTAAAATCTTCATACAAATTACCTTTCCCTAATTGGCTGCGAGAGCCACCTCTTGACGCGGGAAACGAACAGTAAAGCATGTGCCGTCACCTACTGCGCTTTGAATATTGAGCTCTCCTCCATATTCACGCACAATGCCGTAGGATATGGCAAGGCCTAGTCCCATTCCTTGCCCTGTGGCTTTTGTTGTAAAGAATGGTTCAAATACCTTCTCTGCCACATGGTCAGGAATACCGGTTCCGTTATCTTCTACCGAAACAGATACTCCTTCGTCGTCATATTCTGTTCGAATCAGGATACGGCCTCTCACATCCGCTCCATCTTCATTTCTTTCTACAATAGCGTCACGGGCATTAATTACCAGATTCAGCAACACCTGCTGCAACTTGTTGTGCTGTGCAGTAATGTACGGCAGTGCCGGATCAAGTTCTGTGACAATATGAACATCTTCAATAAGGAATTGCCTGCTGAGTAATGAAACAACAGACCCTACCGGCTCGTTCAAATTAACGTCTTCAAGCAGTAAATCTGCCTTTCGACCGAACGACCTGAGTGTATTAATGATGTCAGAAGCCCTGTCTACCTGAGTGCTTATTTCTGTAATCACCTGTACATATTGTTCTTGCGGGATTTCAATACCCTGCTCATGTACCATGGTTAAGAAATCGCTGCCCATACGGATAGCATTCAATGGCTGATTAAGCTCATGTGCAACCCCTGTGGACATTTCACCAAGAGACTTCATTTTAGATGCCTGAATAAGCTGGGCATCTTTTTCTACAAGATCGGTAACATCCGTTGTAGCAACAATTATTGCAGGACGAGTACGATAGCTAATGAGACACGCAGTTACGTTGACGTACATCGGAATGTTACCGTTACGTAAATGCACAACACGCGCGGACTTCATCGCCTCTGCGCATAAATCATCATTGTTAAAGTATTCAAAGCATTCTTTTGCATGCTCTTCACCCAGAACTGAATATCGCATACCGACCAGTTCATCACGGGAATACCCGTAGATTTCTTCTGTTCGCGGGTTTGCGTCCACAAGTTGCTGTGTAAGTACATCCACAACAAAAATAGGGTCAGGACCACTGCGGAACAAGGAACGGTAGGTACTTTCAGATTCCTGCAATCGACGACGGTACAAGCGAATAGACCACACCATGTTTCGGAAGGACGTGGTTAACTGCTGTACTTCATCGCCATCGCTCGGTTCATTATAGAATGCACACTTCTTACAACGGTGCGGCCTGGCTCCCGCTTTCGATCCCGCTCGCTGTTCATCAAAATGCCAGCAAGGGAGATCCGTATCGTGGAAGGCAGGACACGCTATTTGCTCCTCAGTATTCATAAGATCTGAAGAGCTAAAATTACCCCGCGACAAATCATCAGATATCTTCGTCAGCGTCATGACAGGATCAGCAATATATTTTGTTAACCTGTGACTGACCCAGAAAGTAATAATAATGACTGCGGAAATAAATCCTAAGAACATTGCGCGCAACTTACCAACGAGGTTATCTATATGCGCCTTAGATAACCCCACATGAACCGTACCTATTTGGTAAATACCCTCTTTAATGGGTACTGCAATATCATACGCTTCATGCTCTCCAAGTGGCACAACCTCCACACTCTTCTCCACCCTTTCGGTTACGGGGTTAACACCCTTTAACCTTTTAGGAAACGGAGTGGTAAAAGTATGGCTAAGTATTTTTCCGTTTTTTCCTTCAACGTAAATATACGCAACGAGATTTCTACGCTCGTTGAGTTGCTTTTCATCAAAAAGAACATTCAGCAAATGGTCTGTGTCATTCTCTAGAATATATTCTGTGCCACGCGTTGCAACACTGTGCGCGATGGCTGTACCCCGCATTTCCAGTTCCTGAGTCAAACCGGAAATAAGAATCCAACGCGCGAGCAAAGCAATAGTGCCGCTGATGAGCAGAATAACTATCAGAATAGAAAAGAAGAATTTATTCTTCAAACTAAGCTGTGCAAATTTTGAGCGAATCATTGCTTAACAGGCTCCTCAAGTTTGACCAAAGCTCTACGCTTCAACAATAGGTCTGTGTCGTCAATCAATTTAAATTCGCCATTCTCTAACACGGTATAATACACCATATCCAAGCCCTGATGATCTTTAGGCGTAAACGCCACAGATGCATAACCGCCAAGCGGAAATTCCTCCATGGATTCTAGCGCATTCATAAAACTTTCACGGGTCAAATTTCTTCCTGCTCTACGCAGTCCCTCAACCAATACCCGTGCATTCAGGTAGCCCTCAAGACCAACCGCATTAGGAACGTCGTCCGGATAAAATTCATTCAAATGACGTACATAATCGTCCGCAATCCCCATCAGGTCTCGAACCTGAGGTGCAGACGGAGGAGGAACAACTTGTGAAACAAGCACCTCTCCCTTTATGTCGTCCGGCAGACGTCTGGCAAGCTCTTCCGCACCAACAAAAGACAAATTAAAAAACGCGGCGTCCAGCCCGAGAGCGTCCGCTTTTTTTATAAATTCTGCACATGGCTCGTACGTACCGACAAGCACAACAGCATCCGGTTGAGCACCGACTATACGCTGTAACGCTTCATCAATATCAATTCCGCCACGAACATATGAGCCACGCGCAACAGGCGCAAGCCCTACTTCACGCAAAGCAAGCTCAGTCCCCATAAGACCGTCAAATCCATACGCATCGTATTGATAAAAAACTGCAACGCGCTTGTACTTCATACGAGACACAAGCAAATCAACAGCGGCTTTTGTTTCCTGATAGTAGGATGCGCGAATATTAAAGACATATGGATTGAAAGGCACACGCAAGGCATTGGCACCTGTAAAGGCTCCAACTAGCGGTATTTTGGCATCTTCTATCAAAGGTAAGACACGTACAGTGGTAGGGGTTCCTACAAAACCGAAGAGAGAAAAGACGTTGCCGCTACTAATAAGCTGATGTGTATTAGCAAGGCATCTGGTCGGGTCATACCCGTCATTGATGGCCTGCAACGTGATGAGCCGGCCGTGTACGCCCCCAAGAGCGTTGACATTGCGTAAATAGCTTAACGCACCACGCAAGGTTTGCGTGCCCAGGTAACTAGCGTGCCCCTCGAGGGCAAGCGAGGAACCAAGGGTGATTTCAGTGGAAGAGACACCTGGCACCATGGCATGCTGTCCAGTTTTTTTCACTTCCGTTTCACATCCCAGCAGTACAAAACAAAGTACTGCCCAAGCCGCAAACTTGAATGCTTCACGCATACACTCTCCCTAGAAAAGCAGGAAAAAACAATGGGACCCTTCTTATATGATGTATACTCTCAGGTAGTTATTCGCAAGTTGTTTGTGAATCAAAGCTGACTCTTACAGACTTCCTACGTTGACATATACAGTATTTTGCAAATTTTATAACACTTAATAATTTCACGTTTTTGATTGTGCAACCAACTAAAAAGAATGTAGTTCTTGCGGTAGTGTCATTTTAGCAGTAAGTAGGCTGTATGCAAGAAACAGCAGTTTTCGACCTTTCAATGCTTGATTCTGAAGAAGCAGCATTAGAATACCTTCTTTCTTTTTGTTGGCCTTCTGGTGTACGGTTTTGTCCAAGATGTGGACAACACAAACTTTACACTTTGTCGGGGGGTCGCTATCGCTGTGCAACTTGCAAATATACATTTCAGGATTTCAGCGGCCGCTGGATTAACAACGGCAGCCTGTCTCCTTCCACATGGCTCCATCTGGCACACATGTTCCTACAGGAATACACTGTGCACGAACTGGCACAAGAAGTTAATCTTTCCTACAACGCTGCCTACAAAGCAGTAACAACCATTCGTTTCGCCCTGCTTGCGCACGCAACTGATGCGCGCCAGCTTCTCGGGCCGGAAACCGGTCTTGGTAAATACATCAACGGAAAGAAACTCACCGGTGCACCGCCACCTAGAGCCAAGGGTGCCATCCCTGTTTTCGGAATTATGGAACGAAACGGCTGGGTCTTCATTGACCTTGTCAGTGGCATAGAGGCAGAAACTGTCTTCCACTTCAACCATAGCTTCCACCTTACGCTCTTCCGCGCCGGTAACATTATATACACGGGTAAATACCGTCAGTATGATGCACTTATCCTGTGCGGAGACGATTCCCTGCCGTATGAATACATACGAAAATACAATCACGACTTCCCGATTAAAGAAGGCTCCTTCTGGGAATTCGGTCACTCCCGTCTTAAGCGCTTCAAGGGTATCACCCCACAGCGTTTCCCGCTCTACCTCAAGGAACTTGAGTTCCGCTACAACAATAAAGAGGGCGACATTCTTTCCCTTTTATTGAACCAGTTGTGCGACCTTGTTCCTGACTTTGACCCTTTCAAGAAGTAAGTAATCACAGTAAAATTTCAACATGTTAGACACTTACGTCTCATATGGTGTCAAACTGTGCGTATATATTGTGCCAGACCGTGCGTAATTGATTTTCGTCATATCACAACATACTGATTTTACAGGCTATACACCGTATACCGAGTGCAGTAGACCTTCTAAGTTCGTTTCTTTTGTCGAATGCTTTCTTTCGTCGCTAATATACCTCCATCATAACGATTACATCGTGTCTCCAACACTGTGATCATTTTGGAAGGGGTTTTTTGTTATGGAACGTAGAAATCGTTCGCAACACAATGAAGCAAAGTTGCTTCCTTTTTCAGGACTCGGGATATCCTTATCCTGCGTTAGTACGCGTGCAGCGTTGTGTGAACTTACGCCCATCCCAACTGGAAAAGTGTCCTCTATTCGACCATTGCTTTCTGAATACATACCGATCTGTAACGGATACGGCTCCGGATTCAGCATGTTAATTGCGCTTGGTCGTGAAATTAGAGGCCGATGACAACTCTTCATTACTAGGAGGAACAATGACAGTCTCCCGTAGGCAATTCCTCAAGCTTTCTGCAGGCGCTGCCACCGCGTCTGCATTTGGCGGACTTGGCATTTCTTTAAAGCCAACCGTCGCGAGAGCTGAGCTCCAAAAGCTTAAATGGGCTAAACAGACAACGTCCGTATGTTGTTACTGTGCTGTAGGCTGCGGCCTTATTGTACACACGGCTAAAGACGGTGAAGGCCGTGCAATCAACGTAGAAGGCGATCCGGATCATCCGATCAACGAAGGTTCCCTTTGTGCGAAAGGCGCGTCCATCTGGCAGCTCGCAGAAAATGCAAACCGACCACAAACTCCATTATACCGTGCTCCTAACAGCGGAGAATGGAAGCCAGTTTCATGGGACTGGGCACTCACTGAAATCGCTAAACGTGTCAAAAAGACTCGTGACAAATCTTTCCAGCTCAAAAACGACAAAGGCGAACAAGTTAACCGTACCGAAGCAATCGCTTCTGCGGGCTCAGCAGCTATGGATAACGAAGAGTGCTGGGCATATCAGTCATTACTCAGATCTCTCGGCTTGGTGTACGTAGAACACCAAGCACGTATCTGACACAGCGCAACTGTAGCGGCTCTGGCAGAGTCGTTTGGACGCGGTGCGATGACAAACCACTGGATCGACCTTAAGAACAGTGACTGTGTATTAATCATGGGCAGTAACGCTGCCGAAAACCATCCGATTTCTTTTAAATGGGTGATGAAAGCTAAAGACAAGGGCGCAACACTTATCCACGTTGACCCTCGCTTTACCCGTACTTCCGCTAAGTGTGATGTATATGCTCCTATTCGCTCCGGTGCGGATATTCCGTTCCTTGGCGGTCTGGTCAAATACATCCTCGATAATAACAAATTCTTCCACGAGTATGTTGTTAACTATACCAACGCATCATTTGTAGTTGGTAAAGACTTTGAATTTAATGACGGTTTATTCTCCGGCTTCGATCCGAAGAAAAGTTCCTACGACAAGTCAAAATGGGCTTTTGAAATGGATGACAAAGGTGTACCGGTTCGTGATGAATCGCTCAAAAACCCGCGTTGTGTATTTAACCTGCTTAAAAAGCACTTTGAACGTTATGACGTAGATACCGTCTCCACCGTTACCGGAACTCCTAAAGAAGATATTCTTAAAGTTTACGAAACATACGCAGCATCCGGTGTTCCAGATAAGTCTGCAACCATCATGTACGCAATGGGCTGGACTCAGCACACTGTCGGCGTTCAGAACATCCGCACAATGGCCATGGTGCAGCTCCTCCTTGGCAACATCGGCGTAGCCGGTGGTGGCGTGAACGCCTTGCGTGGTGAATCAAACGTACAGGGTTCCACCGACCACTGTCTGCTCGTCCACATTCTGCCTGGCTACCTTGGTACACCTAAGTCCAAATGGTCAGACCTTGCAGCGTACAACAAAAATTGTACTCCTCAGTCTGCAGACCCTATGTCCGCTAACTGGTGGGGCAACAAGCCTAAGTATGTATCCAGCTTTGTAAAAGCAATGTATCCGGAAGCATCGCCTGAAAAAGGCTACGAAATGCTGCCAAAGCTTGATGCACACAAGCAGATGACTGAATACTACTGGCTTTCCATGTTCGAAAAAATGCACAAAGGTCAGTTTGACGGCTTCTTTGCATGGGGACAGAACCCTGCCTGCGGTGGCGCAAACGCCAATAAAAACCGCGAAGCAATGGCAGAACTGGACTGGCTTGTTAACGTAAACATCTTTGACAACGAAACAGCCTCCTTCTGGCGTGGTCCTAAGATGGACCCGAAAGATATTAAGACAGAGGTCTTCTTCCTTCCGTGTGCTGTTTCCATTGAGAAAGAAGGTTCAGTTACAAACTCTGGTCGCTGGATGCAGTGGCGCTACAGAGGACCTAAGCCATACGGACAGACACTTCCTGACGGTGACATCATCCTTAAACTCACCGACAGAATTCAGCAGCTCTACAAAACAGAAGGCGGCGCATATCCTGATCCTATCGTAGGTCTTGGCCTTAACGATTGGCAGAACAGCCATGGTCATTTTGACCCGCATGGTATTGCAAAACTTATCAACGGTTACTTCTTAAAGGATACCGAAGTTAAGGGTAAGCAGTTCAAAAAAGGCCAGCAGGTTCCGAGCTTTGCCTACCTTAAAGATGACGGCTCCACCTGTTCCGGTAACTGGCTCTACTGTGGTTCCTACACAGAAAAAGGCAACATGGCTGCCCGCCGTGACAAAACTCAGAATGGTGCACAGGCAAACATTGGTCTGTACCCTAACTGGGCATGGTGTTGGCCTGTAAACCGTCGTATTCTTTACAACCGCGCATCAGTTGACCTTAACGGTAAACCGTATGCACCTAAGAAAGCGGTTATCGAATGGACTGGTGACAAAACCAAATGGCAAGGCGACATTCCTGATGGCGGCTGGAAACCGGGTACAAAGCACGCATTTATCATGCGTAAGCACGGCTTCGGTCAGATTTACGGACCGGGACGCGCAGACGGACCATTCCCAGAGCACTATGAACCGCTCGAATGTCCAATTGCGAAAAACCCATTCTCTTCCCAGCTGCACAACCCTACTGCTTACCAAATTAGCAGTGAGGAAAAAGCAGTTGCCAACCCGCGCTTCCCTTACGTTGGTACAACCTACCGCGTAACAGAGCACTGGCAGACTGGTCTTATGACCCGTTATCAGGGTTGGTTGATTGAAACAGAGCCACAGTTGTTCTGTGAAATCAGTGAAGAACTTGCGAAGAAAGAAAACATTGATAACGGCGAGACGGTTAACGTTTCCAGCCTACGCGGCAAGCTCGAGTGTGTTGCCATCGTTACCAAGCGCATCAAGCCTTACAAAGTCCATGGTCAGGACGTACATCTCGTTGGCCTGCCTTGGCACTATGGCTGGGTGACACCGAAAAACGGTGGTGATTCTGCAAACCTCCTCACACCTTCTGTGGGCGACCCTAACACCGGTATTCCGGAGACTAAGGCGTTCATGGTTAATGTGAGCAAGATAAAGAGAGCGTAAGCCATGGCTAAAAAATTCCTCGTCGATCTTACACGTTGTACGGCATGTCGTGGTTGTCAGGTAGCGTGTAAGCAATGGAAAAAGCTTCCGGCCGAAGCAACTGTGAACTGGGGCTCCCACCAGAACCCTAGAGATCTGAGCTTCAACACATTGCGGCTCGTCCGCTTTGAGGAAGTCGTTAATGATGGCAAAGTTGACTGGCTGTTTTTCCCTGAGCAGTGTCGTCACTGTTACGAGCCGCCTTGTATGGGGCAGGCTGAACTTGATGACGAACGCGCTGTAGTTCAGGATGAAGAAACCGGTGCTGTTATCTTTACCGAATATACTAGAAATGTTGATGCTGAAGGCGTTCGCGAATCATGTCCGTACGATATTCCACGTAAGGACCCAGCAACGGGACAGCTCTCTAAATGTGACATGTGTATCGACCGTATTCAAAACGGCATGAAGCCGTCCTGCGTTTTATCCTGTCCAACAGGCGCTATGACGTTTGGCGAAGAAGAAGAAATTGATGCACTGGCAAAAGAACGACTCGCGGCTGCGCAAAAGCGTTACCCAGAAGCCGTTCTCGGCGATCCGGACGATGTACGCGTGGTCTACCTATTCCAACAGGACCCAACCAAGTACTTTGAAAAAGCAATTGCAGCGGCTTCACCAAATATGATGAATCGTAAGCAGATGTTTGCACGTCTGCTCGGCACAACAAAAGCATAATAAGTCGCGATCCTGATACGAGGCACGCAGATACCCATCTGCGTGCCTTTTTTTATTTGAAGATAACAATGCTTGATTTTTCCTGAACCGAAGGCGAACATACATTTTTAAACAACGTATTGAGGTTTCCGTCATGAAAGCAGTCAGCATTGTTGGATACAAAAAATCAGGCAAAACTACTCTCACCCGCAAAATTGCAGATGCTCTTGAAGCACGCGGCAAAACCGTGACAATTGCAAAGTTCACTCATTCAGGATTAACAAAACCAGATACCGACACTGGCCACTTTATGAAAGATGGCAGAGCCGTTATCGGTCTCGGTGAAAAAGAGTGCGCAATTCATTGGGGAGAAAAAAAGATGCTTCCTGATATGCTTCCTTTAACACAAGCTGACTATTTGCTCGTCGAAGGCGGCAAAACATTGAGCTGGTTACCGCGTATTGTTCTTCTTCGTGAACCGGAAGAGCAAGAAGCGCTGGATAGAGGTCTCGCAATCGCATCCTTTGGAGATCTCAAAGCGACAGGTGTTCCAAGCTTCACGTCTGCAAACTTTGATGAGCTTGTGGATCGCATTGAAGAAAAGTCATTTATGCTTCCAGCACTCGACTGTGGAGCCTGTGGTGAAGAAACCTGTGAAGCAATCGCTCAAAAGATTGTTGCAGGCAAAGCCACCATGAAGGCGTGCAAGTCCATCAACAACTCCGCAATGACGATCACCGTAAACGGCTCACCAGTCGGGTTGAACCCGTTTGTGGAGAACATTATTCGAGGTTCCATTGAAGGAATGCTCGGTTCCTTAAAGGGATATGCACCGGGCAGCAAAGTAGAAATAAAAATTTCGAAATAAAATACATGAGCCGATCAGGAATCCCTGATCGGCTCTTTTTTTATTTCTCATGCAGAAACAGATGGTTCTGCCAAATCTTGAGTCATATACTTTTTGCCAGACACATTTCAAGCAACGTATTGAACTGATGAGACTGGCTGACATTGTTACGCAACAGAATGCAGCGTGCCAGAAAGAAACTCACAGTCATCACTCGTGATAACGAACTTTTTTTAAAAATCGCTCACCGCATCATCACGGCTTGTATACATTCCGAACAGCTGGTCATAACCGGATATTTCAAAGACTTCCTGAATGTAATCACGCGCACAGCATACAGCCACTTTCCCACCATTCGGATGAAGCTGCTGATATGCCATTACAAGAATGCGAAGGCCTGCACTATTAATGTAATCAAGCTCTTCAAAATCAAATAGCAAGCGTGAGTACCCGCCGCCTATCAATTCTTCCACTTTGACTTCAAGCTCTTTTGTATGGGAACCATCCAGACGGTTGCTCATGGCGAGAACCGTACAATTGGGTAATTCAATGGTTGATAATGCCATATCTGGCTCCTTTCTAATGAGTTTCCGGATCTATTTTTGTACAAATAAGAACATAGTTTTTGCCCGCATGGCGATAGTATGTAAACGAATCCATGAGCTTACGTACGAGGTGAACCCCCATACCTCCCACAGGTTTTCGCCTTTTTTCTATCGGTGTATCCAGCTCTGGTTCCTTTATTTGAGAAATATCAAACGACATTCCGTCATCTATTATCTTAGCGTAAAACACGTCCCGTTCAATGCACACAACAACATCCACCTTTGGTTCCTGTGTGTCTGTAAACGCATAATCAAAAATATTACTTATCAGTTCATCCAATGCGAGAGTGATCTTAAAGACTACAGAAGGCGCAATAGAGCGTTTATCTGCCATTTCATCTATAGCAGATACAAGCTTGATGAATTCATCACGGGAATGAATCACCATTCTATAGCAAATACGCCCGTTACTCATCCTTATCCTTATCCTTCTCTTCTATGAAGAAATCAAGGTTGCAAATAGATACTTCTTCACACCCTTTATTAGCATTTTTATCTTTCTTAATAACCACAAGAGTTACGTCATCTGCATTCGGTACATTCTTTTGCCATGCTTCTACAGCTTCAAGCACGTAGTCTCGTATCTCTTCTGCTGTTTTGGAAGCATGTTTACGAATGACTTCACGTACCCGGTCTTTGCCGTACAAGTCACCGTACCCACCTTTACGAGCTTCCCAGATACCATCCGTGCCTAATAATACGATTGTACCTTGCTGAGTAAGATCAATTTCACTCTCTTCATATTCAAAACGCTCAATAACACCAAGCGGCAAGCCTTTGCCGCGCAGTTCAGTAAATTCTTTTTGTTCCGGCAGATATACTATTGCTGGATCATGTCCTGCTCTAACCCATCGCACGGTATCGCTATCTAACATTATTTCCAGATAAAACAGTGTCATAAACTGCCCAGTACCATGAATATCCTGCGCAAGTAGATTGCTGACCTGAGAAACTCTGCGAGACGCACTTATACGTGTGCACTCTGTATGTACTCTCAACAACGCACGCGCTGTGGTCATCAACAAAGCTGATGCAACACCATGACCGGAAACATCGCCGACAACAACGGACAGCACAGGATTACCATCACACGCCGTCATGTAGTAATCGTAATAATCCCCGCCAGTCTGATCACAGTAGCGAATAGCACCGGAAATTTGCCACCCCGGTAATTTTGGGCTTCTAGCGGGAAGCAAATTTTCCTGAATCTCATGCGCAACATCCAGCGCTTGCTGAGTCTCCAGTAAATGCTCCAATTGAGGCCCTATTCGGTTGAAGGTCTCCACAAGAGTATCGCGTTCATCACCGGTTTTAAATTCAACACGAGCATTAAAGTTACCCTGAGCAAGCTCTTTAAAGGCTTCCACCATCAAGTTCATCGGTTTGGAAATAGTCTGACTCGCGTACATGGCAAAAAGGAATGTCAAAAAGACAATTACAACAACGGCAATTTCCACCACACGCTGTTGAGCAGAGCTTGCCCAATAAAGATAGGCAAGTATCTTATTAGTCAAATGCATTACGTCATCTTCAGGCACTACTGCGATGAAGTAACTATTTTCTTTGAACGGCGCCCAAGCCACAAGACTGGATTCCCTATCCCACGGCATTAGCAAGGTACCGGATGTTCCTGAAGCAATGGCATTCATAAATTTTGCCTTCACTTCATCATTATTAAACTTGACCCATTGCTCTTTCGAACCACCCATGACCCATGTGTATTCACGGTCGGTTTTTCCACGCTTGTAGGTATGAGCAATTGTGCGCAGGCCCGCGCTACCAGTCACTTTGTCGTCAGCCTCTTCCGCAAGAATCAGACGGGCGTGGTTCGACCATGCAGCAGAAATATTTCCACCGGAAAGTCCCTGTTCCATGAGAACATCAAGACCGACAACGCCGACAATCTCTTTTTTTTCATTAAACAGCGGAGCCGACACGGTAAACACAAGCCTGCCCGTCGAGATATCCCGCAGCGGTGCTCGCCAGACCATTTTTTTTTCCTCAACAGCCAGTCGGTACCATACGCGCTTACGCGGATCATACGTTTTAGGAATACCACCATGAGCAGGATAATACGCTAACAGCCCAGACTCAGTACCAATGTAGAGGTTGTAGATGAATGAGCCATATGATTTTTTAAGCTCTTTGAACAAGGGGAGCAGTCGAATCAGTTTTCCCGCTTGAAGCTTTGCAGCGGCTCGCTCTATCTGATCTTGCGGCAGGAAGTATGCGATATCACCAAAGGAAATATACTTGCTTATGTCATTGCCATATTTGACCATATACTGACGAGTTGGTGCATGCTGAGGATCGACGACGAGGTCTTCAGGATACGGAACAGTCGGTTTAATCTGATCAGAGTAAAGCAGTTTTTCCTTAGATGGGGCATGCATATCAAGAAAATGCTGAGCAGAAAAAGCCACAACATCGATAATGACGCTTCGCATCCGCTCACTGTTCTCAAGATTTTTAGCAACGTTGACGGCGATATTTTCAATAGAAAGACTCGCCTGTTTCACCAAGTCTTTACGGGTACTTTCATACAAATAATCTTTAATATCTGTTTCCAGCTGTTGCACCGTTATGAGAGTGCCACAGATGGGCAACACACTGAACAATACCAGCGTGAGGAACAACTTCCATCGTAAGGACAACCTATGAATAAAGGTCAACTTTCTAAGTGCCATTCCTCATAGTACCGTACCTTGCTTCTTAATATTGTTATATATGCCCGCACGATGTGTCTTTCTTACATCAAAGGATACCAAGCATGGCAAATGAGTCCACACCGGTTACAAAGCGTTCTATGTACTACTGGGTATTACATAAAAATAGACCGCTTCAACTGGCCATGATTACGATCATTGTTGTAACGGTCGCAATGCGACTTGTTCCTATTGAAATGCAAAAGCGTATTATCTCTGATGCCATTCAGCTAAAGAAAGTTGATGCTCTCATCTACTACTGTATGATCTATATCACTGCCGTATTCTCTGCTGGTATCCTCAAATATGCGATCAATATACTTCAAGCAAAAGTAGGCGAAAGCACACTCTTTAGAATTAGAAAGCACCTGTACGATCATATTCTCACACTCCCCATGCCTTTCTTCCGCAGAACCTCACCGGGGCTTGTTGTTTCAACACTTATGGCAGAACTGCTTCCTATGGCGACATTTGCGGGCATGGCTATTTCTGCACCGCTAGTTAATATCCTTACATTCTTCGCATTCGCTGGATACATGCTCTACCTCGACCCACTTCTTGCCGGACTTTCCGTCTCAATCTACCCCATTGAAATGATCATTATTCCTATCTTGCAACGTAAATACAACAAGCTCAATCGTCAAAGAACAAATGGATTGCGACAGACAAGCAGCATCATCAGCGAATCCATGACAGGGATTCATGAAATCCAAGGAAACTGTGCGTTTTCGCTTGAAGAAACCAAATTTAAAAAATCAGCACGTTGGCTTTACAACATTACCTACCGTCTCCTAATTGTAAAATTCGGCATCAAATTTACAAACAACATATTCCAATCCATTGGCCCGTTCATCCTATTTTTAGTTGGTGGTTATCTGGCGATTCAGGGGAAATTCCAACTGGGTGCATTGGTCGCGTTCCTGTCTGCGTACGAAAAATTATACGATCCTTGGAAAGAGCTCATGGAATTTTATCAGCTCTATCAAGACTGTGTCGTACGCTACAAACAGGTAATGGATTATTTTGATCTCGCGGCAGAATTTGATTCAATTCCGGAAGGTAGAGCTACCTATAAACTGAATGGCGACATTCATATTAAAGATCTCTCTTTCACTATCGGAACAAACATTCGTATTCTTGATAATATTGATTTAGATATAAAAGCTGGTGAGCACCTTGCTCTCGTAGGCTTTTCAGGAAGTGGTAAATCCACCCTCGCAAGTGCTGTAGGGCAAATGCTCAAATATACTGGCGGTAATGTGCAGCTGGATGGATACGAGGTTGCCCAACTGAGTAAGCAGGATATTGCGGAAAACGTTGGGATTGTTGCACAGCACCCATTTATTTTTGACGGCACTATTCGCAACAACCTAGTGTACAGCAGTGAAGCGCTTATGCGGCAAAGGGGTGAAACAGACCCTGTGCTTCCGGACTTGGATCGAATCATTGAAGTGGCACAGCAGGTTGGTCTCTTTGTTGATGTACTCGGTTTCGGCCTGCGCACAACTCTTAAAAAGGACTCATCACCTGAGTTGATAGAAAGCCTGATCCGAGCACGTGAGCAGTTCCAGCAATTGCATGGTGCGAAGCTTCATAACGACATTGAATTCTTTAATTCTGAAAAATATCTGCAATATGCTTCCATCGCTGAAAATATTGTGTTCGGTGCATCACGGGATGAAAACATACTTCTTTCAAACCTTCACACACAACAACATTTCGTCAACTTCCTTAAAGAGTTCAACTTGCTTACTCAGCTGGAACTACTAGGTTGCCTCATTGCCACGCGTACTATTGAGCTTATCCATAATTCACCGGATGAGCAGGAACTTTTGCAACGTAGCCCAGTTCCGGCTGATGCGCTTCCAACCTATCATCAGATTGTTGAACAACTGCGCAAATCGCAGACTCTAGAAGAGGGGCTGGTTAAATTGGAGCAGGATGCACGTGCCTCACTTCTTTACCTGAGTCTCAACTTTACACCGAGCCAGCATTCCATCGCCTCCATCCCAGAAAAACTATTCACTTCGATAAGTAGCATTCGCAAGTCATTCAAAAAATACATGGATGAACATATGCCGCAAACATTCACTACATACAGTAGAGAAAACTATGTGCATACGCTCACCATTATGGACAACATCGCATACGGTCACATCAAACTCGATAATGCAGGTGCTGAAGAACGCGTTCAGCGACACATGAACCAGTTACTCATTATTGAAGGCGTACTGGAGCCAATTTTGGAGATTGGTCTGAACCACAACGTCGGCAATATGGGTGAAGATCTCTCCGGTGGTCAGCGCCAAAAAGTTGCGCTGGCACGTGCCTTCCTTAAACAACCACCTATTTATATTTTTGATGAAGCCACATCTGCACTCGATAACGCGTCACAGACACGCATCCAGAATATTATGGAACGCATGCTGAAAGGCAAAGCGACCATACTCTCTGTGGTACACCGCCTCGACACCCTACCGGGGTATGACAGTGTGGCCGTGCTGCGTAGTGGCAAGCTTGTAGAAAAAGGTACCTACGAAGAACTTATGGAGAAAAAAGGATCCCTTTATGAGCTTGTGCACGGAGCGTCTTAACGTTTCATCACTCTTATGCTTACGTTCATTGTAAACTGACTGATACATAATTCAGGAGATAGTATGGATACCCCTCAAAAGCCCCCGTCCTGCGAATATGATCGAAATTTAGAATTGCTGCTTAAAGCAGAAATTTTTTCTAAATTTCCAATTGAACGTCTTCGTTCGTATGCTTTGCTTGTAAAGCGCATGAATTACCAAGCTGGTGGATACGTTTTCCATCAAGGAGACACAGACAACAAAGCCTACTTACTCGTGCAGGGTTCACTTTCTATTACTCATACCTACTCAGATAAGCCCAGCACACACGGCACCATCACTCAGGGGCGAGTATTCGGTACGTTGGCATTACTTGCAGATACAGAACGTCTTTTTTCTGTTGAAGCTGTTGTGCCTTCAACCTGCCTTATTCTGCCGCGCCCTAAAGCGTTAAGTGAGCTTGATAAAGACCCTGAAAACGCAAAAACGTTCATAAAAATTATCACAGATCGCTTAAGCCATTGGGAGAAAAATTGTCTAGTAGAAGCAGCAACAATTGAAAGTTGCCCATGTAAATATGGAGTAAGCTTGATTTAAAATAAGGCAGCGCTACTATTTTGCATGAAGTGACAGTCAAAACCTTACATCATACTGTTTTTTCAACTTCATACATAACTATCAGTAACAATAGAGTATTCTACAAGCACCACTGTCTTTTGAACAACTGACACTGCTATTTTAACTTGCAACCGATATTGATTGAGTATACAACTTAATCAAGCTATCTGATGTAGCCAAAAATTTCTCTCTGCAGCACCTTCGGGTGCGCTCATTGCCACTCCAGTCTGTCATCGACTAGCCCGCGTTTGACAGACTGCTTACCGAGAGAACAGCGGTCTTCTCCTCTGTCTTTAAATATATGCCTGCAACATATATGCGATCTCTCGGTCGGCGAACCGACTAGCCCACACCTTGTCGGTTCGCCAACCCTTTTCCCCAATAGTTCCCTAGTGGACAAAAAAAAGCCGTATGCATTGCATACGGCTTTTTTCATATCTCATGTAACTTACGCGGTTATGTTATCGACATGCAGCTGCACATTTCTGAACAAGACTTCTCAAGGTACTTCCTATTCGCATACCCAAAACCTGAGGTTTTGATAACGGCTTCCGTATTGGTTTTTCCAAAACGACCCCGTTACGTTCTGCTATAATCATACGTGCTGCAAGCTCAGTCACATTTCCAGTAAGCATTGTACACTGCGCAAAATGCTTTGCCGGATCATCTTTGAGGTGGCGCGTGAGACTGCGACAACAGGTGGATTTATGATTTCTCACAAACGCATCATGTAATTCTTTTCCGCAGTCACGTGCGTGTGCATTGCTTGTAGCAATGCGTCCTTTTCCGGTAAACATACCTACAGAGGCAAGTCCCCCAGCAAGAGCACCACACATGCAACCAGCACTGCCCACCCCCATACAGAAGGTTGAACCAAGGTTGATTGCTTCCTCTTCAGAAAGGGAACCATCAAACGCATCGTTCAGGGTAAACAGTACGGCTTCGGCACACAGCAGAGCTCGTGTCTCAAAGAGATTCTCGGCCTGAAGTTTCAGCTTATCAATTGTAGCTGCAATTTCAGGAGATAGTTCAGCGTCAGCAAATGACGCATCAGTGTACTTATTTAATTTCATCTACAGGGTATCCTGCTTCTTTCCATGCTTTAATACCACCCGGGTGACGGTAAACATTGGTGTAGCCAAGTTTGCGTGCCCACATGGCACCATTATGAGAACGGGTACACTTTACAAAGCCGCAATAGAAAACAAGCATACGATCTTTATCTGAGCCAAGAAGCGCTTCAAATTCTGCCTGAGTTTTGCCTGCGGTTTCGTTAGTATCCCAGCTGGTCATATCTGGAATAGGAAATAAAAATTGTTCAGCAGCAGGAATGTGGTTCTTTTTGTAAGAAGCTTCGTACGGCATGGTATCAATAACAAGCAGGTTGCCCTTACTCAAAGCATCTTTCAATTCCTGTGTAGAGATTACGTTGTAATCACCACGCTGGACTTCTTTAGCAAGCTTAATGGACTTAGTTTCGAGGTCCATTTCAGATTCACCAATACCCATGAATCCGCTTAACATAACAACCCCAACCAACAACACACAGCATACAAAAATCTTACGCACAGCATACTCCAGTTTGAAATATCTTTTTAGTAACAGCGACTACAAAATTTTAGCAGTCTGTTTTCTTCGCATGGGAGAAAAAAATAAAAAACAACAGGCAGCCAACAGACCCACATCCCGTATGAATGCCTCTCGCAATGCACTGCCATCATCATAACCGGCAGGAACTTCACCCGCGGCAAAACAGCCGCAATCGGCAATGACAAGTCCTTCGTACATGGCGTAGCTAAGCACTGCCATAAACATTACGGTCATGGCAGTGATCGCAGTCAAACTCCCGCGCACATTCCAGACAAGCCCAGCACCTGCCAGAATTTCAAGCACAGGAAGTCCAACTGCTACATATGGAAGCAGTTCCAAGGGAACCACGCCAAATTCTTCTATGATGATCGCAAATCCACGTAAATTCCAAAGCTTTCCGGCTCCCGCATATACAAAAACGGCACCGAGAAAAATGCGCACAACCAGCATAACGGTAGTGCGTTTTAAAATACGTGGAAAAAATTTATCGAGCAGATACATACTCATTGTTTTATCATCCTGAAGTTTTTAATCAAATCGATAATCCTCATTGCAATCACCACATTGCATCAGCTTTATCTATGATAGCGGTAATATTTGCAGATAGTACAGCAGACTAATGTTTTTGCAATTTCGCCCACACAGCAGTATACATTGAAAATGGCTGAAAAGAGACTACGAGAAGGATACACAACAGGCTCATCAGCATCGGCTGCTGCCGGTGCAGCGCTCCGTTTACTGCTCAAACAGCAGACGGTTACAGCGCTTGAAATAGCCCTCCCACCGTTTTTACGAGAAAACGGGGCTACAGATGCGCCTAAAGAACGACTGATAATCCCTGTTTATGCAGTTCACCTTGAAGAAGGTGGAGCTGTTGGCAGTGTTATAAAAGACGGTGGTGACGATCCGGATGCAACCAATGGGTTACACATTGAAGCACATGTTTCGTTATTTCCTGACAATGCAGAGATCATTCTTGAAGGCGGGAAAGGGGTTGGCAAAGTGACGCTCCCCGGATTACCCGTACCGGCAGGAAATCCTGCAATTAATCCAGAACCACAGGAACAAATAAAAGCAGCAGTACGAGAGGCATGTGCCGAAGCCAACTACACTGGCGGCGTGCGTGTACGTATAGAAGTGCCGCGCGGTGAAGAGCGATCCAAGAACACCATGAATGCCCGATTGGGAATTCTCGGTGGAATATCTATCCTTGGAACACGCGGAACCGTAAAGCCCTTTAGTCATAGCTCATGGAAGGCAACCATTCTGCAAGGTATGGATGTTTCACTTGCAGCCGGTGTAGATTACATAGGATTTTCCACAGGCAGACGCAGCGAGCGGCTACTTATGGAAACCCTGCCGGAGTGGAAAGAACTCGCCTTTGTTCAGGCAGCAGACTTTGTTCAGTTCTCACTGGAGTCAGCGGCAGACAAAGGGTTCAAGCGCGCGGCATGGTCATGTTTCTTTGGGAAACTGGTCAAGTTGGCGCAAGGACACGCATACACCCACGCCAAAACTGCACCTGTTGATTTTCTATTACTCGCACAATGGTGTCGCGAAGCCGGTATCGCCGACTCTTTGCTTCCTGAAATTGAGGGAGCCAACACTGCGCGGCAAGTACTCGACATCATCAAGGACGATCCAAACAGAGAAACAGCGCTGCGCCACGTAGCAACCATAGCACGTGACATTGCGCAGGCATGGGCTAAAAACTCCGTAGAAATTACTGTCTATTTATTTGATTTTGATGGCACACTGCTCACAGTTGTGTAATGTTACCAAAGCATTGCAACCGGAAACTTGCTGGAGGGATTATGGCTATTCACGTTGTAGGTCTTGGAATTGATCCTGACACGCTTCCTGAAATTTACGAACAGATTATTACAACTGCTGATGTGCTTGTGGGCGGCAAACGCCAACTGGCAGCCTTTGACGAACTTGATGTGGAAACCATTCCCATTACAGCACCATTATCCAATGTTTTTGATGCCATGTCCGCCAGCTACAATGCTCGTAAAGAAGTCGTTGTTATTGCGGATGGCGACCCACTATTCTATGGAATTGGTGACAGAATAATCAAAGAATTCGGTTCAGAAAACGTCGTTGTTCACCCTAACACAGCAACCGTACAAGCCATTGCATCCAGAGCCAGCGTTTCTTGGCAGAACATGCGAATGGTATCATTGCACGGACGCAACGACTTCACCCCGCTCTTTACATCACTCATGCAGTGTGACCATGTCACTGTGCTTACAGATGATACAAACATCCCTGCCTTTATTGCTCAAAGACTGCTCGACAGGGGCATCTCGTGGTTTCATATGAGTGTTTTTGAGAACATGGGGACTAGCGAAGAAAAATTTTCCAATTACACTCTGGAAGAAGCAAGTAATCTGAGTTTTTCCAGACTTAATGCTATTCTGTTAGAACGCGTCGGGGCTCCTGCACAGCCATTACGATTAGGTATTCCAGACGCAGAGTTTGCGACTGAGCGCAAGCTTATTACCAAACGTCCCGTCCGCGCTGCATCGCTCGGCATGCTTGAATTGGAACCACATAACACCATGTGGGACATTGGAGCAGGGAGCGGCTCTGTCAGTATCGAAGCCGCGCACCTTTTATCGAAAGGTGCTGTCTTTGCTATTGAACGCAAAAGTGAACGCATTGATCTTATCCGGGAAAACCGTACACGTTTCGGTGCCATCAATGTGGACGTACGACATGGCGATGCGCAGGCAACCATTAAAGACTTACCGACACCGGATAGAATTTTTATTGGCGGCGGGTTAGGTTCTGATACCACCCTCCTCGCGCCACTTTGCGAACGCCTACAAAACGGCGGAATTATCGTGGTTAACTGTACTTTGCTCTCAAGCCTTGAAGCTGCAAAAAATCACTTTAAAACCACAGGCTGGGAATACGAAGTAACCATGATTCAAGCAGCCGCTTCCAGCCCACTCGCTGGAGACATCCGCCTCGACAGCATGAATCCGATATTTATCATCAGCGCACACAAACCTGTGCCTGAAAAACAATCAGACTAGAATTAATCGACACGGAATATATATGACGACCACACGTTCTGAATGGAAGACAGCGCCAGTATGGTTCATTGGTGCAGGCCCCGGTGACCCTGAACTTATCACCGTAAAAGGTGCCCGCATGATTGCAGAGGCAGACCTTGTACTCTACGCCGGTTCATTAGTACCGACAGTCATAATTGAAGGTGCAAAAGAATCTGCAAAGATCATGGATTCTGCTCCAATGAATCTGAACGAAACGCACGCAGCAGTTATGGAAACAGTACGCAACGGCGGCACGGTTGCCCGTGTACATACCGGTGATCCAAGCCTCTACGGTGCCATCCGCGAACAAATGCGTTTGCTGGATAAAGAAGACGTCGGCTACGGAACCATACCGGGGGTTACCGCAAGCTTTGCAGCCGCGGCTGCATCCGCAACCTCCCTCACCGTGCCGGAAGAGTCACAATCAGTGATCATTACCCGCCTCGAAGGTCGCACCCCTGTTCCGGAAACCGAAAAACTGCGCGACATGGCAAAACATCGCTGTGCAATGGCAGTCTACCTTTCCGCAGCACATCCGGAACGCCTTGTTGAAGAACTGCGTGCCGGTGGGCTTGAAGATGAAATCGTAGTCGTGATCGCCTACCGTGTCGGCTGGCCTGAACAGAAAATTATCCGTACCAACATTGGCAGCATCTGCGCCACTGTTGCAGAGCACAACCTCACACGCCAGACAGTTTTCCTTGTCCTCCCCGGCGAAGACAACAAAGAACATTTCTCAAAGCTTTACGACGCAGGATTCCTGCATGGATTCAGAAGCTAAGAAAAACAACGGGCAGGAAGAACCTGCCCGAAAAAATCATCCTTCCGACAGTTTTTTCTAAAAAACGGTCAAGAATCACAATTCGCTTCGTGGTAAAGGAAACCAGATGAACACGAAGAAAGTACATATCCGCGACCAAATAGCGCAATCACAACGGTATATTGAGAAACATCTCGATTCAACCATTACACTCGAATATCTAGCAACTTCATGCGGATATTCTGCCCTCTATTTCCACTCTATTTTTACTGGAATAGTTGGAGAAGGAGTTAAGGAATACCAACGCCGTCTGCGCTTACAACGTGCCGCGAATCAATTACTTTTCTCTGAAACATCCCTCATAGATATAGCACTGGATGCAGGATATGAATCCCAAGAAGGATTCTCACGCGCATTCAAAAAGCGGTTCTCCTTTTCACCACTCAAATTCAGAAAATTGCAGTCTGACTACAATTTTCTGGCTGGAGGCAAAATCATGAATACCCCCATTCAGCAATCCGACCCAACCGTTGCAATCAAAAATTTCGCCCCAATAACCGTAGCCGCCGTTCGTCACACCGGTCCATACTCTGAATGCGCCAAAGCCTTCACCACTCTTTTCAAATGGACACGCGAACAAGGTCTTTACGGCACCTACCGGCAAGTAATCGGCATTTCGCACGATGCTCCACGGACAACTCCAGCAGAAAAGCTACGCTACGATGCCTGCATGGAAATTCCCGAACACTTCATTGTCACTGGTGAAGCACAAAAGTACACCATCCACGGTGGCCGCTATGCATGTTGCGTGCATAAAGGATCATACCGTAACATCCAGAAAACTTTTGTAGCCATGCTCGGCAGCTGGTTCCCCGATTCCGGCGAGGAACTCACAAACAACCCGCCGCTTGAGGTATACCTCAATTGCCCATCCATCACTCCAGAAGATGGGCTGCTCACGGAGCTTCGGATTCCGCTTAAATAAGCTACCGTTGAGAGGATATATGCCTTCGGCGAGTCTTCGACGAGCCTCCGGCCGCTTAAGAACCCTTTAAAAAGGGCTTCTTAAGGATCTCCTAAACTTTTTTAGCTGCGAATTTAGCACGTTGCTTTAGTAGCCTCGCGGCTATGCCCCACTAACTTTCTTTGCAACTAACTTTTGTACTCTTTTAAAAACTCAGTCCATTTTTTAGAACGAACAATAAGAATTTTGCGCCTACCTTAGTAAATGCACAAAAAAGGCTGCCTTACATGTAAGGCAGCCTTTTCGTTATCAGAAAGGTAATGTGGATAAGCCGCGAGGTTGTGTAAAAAACGTACTAACCTCGCAGGTAAAAGTCTTTGGAGATTTTTAAGAATCCTTTCTACAGAGCCTTAGCCGTTCTCAAAAAATGAGAGATTACGGATAAGGACAGTGAAACAAGGCTCTTAAAGCCCCGCTGGCAAGCGCCGCCGGAGGCTCGTCGAAGACATTTATCAGCACTGATGCGAATAAAATTCAAGCTCCGGTGCTGACGGAATTTCTTTTGCTTCGGCAAGTCGCTTGAAGAACAGGCGCAAACCTTTTTGTTCTTCTTCACCCAGATCAAAAACAAGACTTTGAAAATACTGTGTAAGCCCTTCAGTATCCATGTATCCGGCTTTTTCTGCGAGTTCGATGACGTGCTGAATATTTTCATCACCCCAATTCTTTGCATTTCTAAAAAGCTCTGCTGGATCTTGTGTGAAACAGCCGGTTTCTACTGATTTGCGAGAAACAATCCAGACGCCGAAAATAAACGGAAGTCCTGTCCACTCGCGCCATGCTTCACCGAGATCAAGAAGGTATGGGTAACGATCATCATTTCTGAGGCGAAGTGCTTCGTCACCAATACAGAGCGCTGCTGTCGGCAGTTCACCTTGTTCTATGTGATCTGACACAGACCCTGTTTTGTAGGACACGTTAAGCTTGAGGCAATCACGAAAGAGCATACGCAGCAGTGCTGCTGATGTATGTGACTGTGCAGTTGTGAGAATTTCTTCCCCACCGAGTTCAGAGATAGGCTTTTTACTAATAAGAAGCACACTCATGACCGGACCAGCACTGCCTATGGCGATGTCGGGCAACAGGAAATATTTTTCTGGATGCCTTGCGTACTCGAATGAGGAACACGAGGACACGTCAAGCTTTCCTGCTTCCATCTGTTCATTCAATTCTGCTGGAGTTCCGTATACGAGGTCAAAATTTTCACCAAGTATGCCGGTTTCCAGTGGATGATAGATTGGAAGCACGTTTAAATAACGGATGCGACCGACTTGCAGTTTTTTTGCAGATTTCTGCACGAGTTAGACTTCCTTGTCCTCAATGAGGGAATAATCCATTGTGCGCTGCTTTGGAGTAAATCCTGCTGCTTCAACAATAGTATGAATTTCCTCACGTGTAAGCTGGAAAGAGGTGCCTGCCGCTGCAACAACGTTTTCTTCGATCATTAATGACCCAAAATCGTTTGCACCGTAGGAAAGAGAAAGCTGAGCAATCTCTGGTCCCATTGTCACCCAAGATGCCTGAATGTTGTCGATGTTATCGAGAACAATACGTGACATGGCAAGCACCCGAAGGTAACCGGCGCTTGGCTCAGGGCGGCAAGAAATGTTGGTATTACCCGGCTGGAATGTCCAAGGGATGAAGGCTGTAAAACCGTTTGTTCTATCCTGTACTTCACGTACAGCAAAGAGGTGTTCGATACGATCTTCAGGCTTTTCTTCGTGCCCGAACATCATAGTCGCGGTTGTATTCAAGCCTTGGTAATGAGCTTCTTCCATCACCGCAAGCCAGCGGGTTGCGCTACACTTGTTAGGAGAAACATGCTTACGGACTTCATCCACGAGAATCTCAGCACCGCCACCTGGGATAGAATCAAGACCGGCAGCACGAAGCCGCGCGATTACGTCTTTTACGAGTAATTTTTCGTTCTCAGCAAAGAAAACGATTTCAGGCGGGGAGAATGCATGAATGTGAATGGAAGGAAATGTCTTCTTAATCCAGCGAATCATATCTTCGTAGAATTCCATGGTCAGGTCAGGGTTATGTCCACCCTGCATAAGAATCTGTGTACCACCGAGTGCGATGGTTTCTTCGATTTTCTGACCAAGTTCTTCACGAGAAATTACGTAGCCGCCGTCTGTGTCTGCTTTTTCAGGAGCAACATAGAAGGCGCAAAAACGACAGGCACAGCTGCAAATATTGGAATAGTTAATATTGCGGTCTGCAACATATGTAACCATGCGTTCAGGATGTTTTGCAAAACGTACATTGTTCGCAAGGTATGCAAGGGTATGCAAGCTTGCCTCATTGTACAGAACATTCGCTTCGCCCTGATCGATTCGATCCCCGCGAAGCACTTTCTTAGAAACTTCGACTACGGCGTCGTTTTCATGAAATGGACTATGAACAAACATGCTTACGCCCCCTGCTCTGGGTTAACTGGCTTAAAGAAACTGTTACGGCGTACCGGATTAAAGCCGGAACGAACAATCATCTCTTCAAGCTGCGGAATTGTCATAGCCTGATCAGACGCAGCACCTGCATCGTGACCAATTTTCTCTTCAACAATAGTTCCGTCCAAATCATCAGCACCAAAGTGCAATGCAGCTTGCGCAAGCTTTACGCCAAGCATAACCCAGTATGCTTTAATATGCGGAATATTATCCAGCATAAGGCGGGAAATAGCGATAGTACGGAGTTTATCAAGCCCTGTATGTTTACCTTTGCGCTCTTCAGGTAATTCAAGCATGCTGTTTTCTGTGAGGAACGGAAGCGGAATAAAACAGGAGAAGCCGTTGGTTTCATCCTGAAGCTTACGCAGTTTATCAAGGTGATCTAAACGATCATCAATTGATTCAAGATGCCCGAACAGCATTGTACAGTTTGATGTAATACCGAGCGTATGCGCTTCACGCGCCACATTCAGCCATTCATCCCCTGTTGCTTTTCGTG
This sequence comes from Halodesulfovibrio sp. MK-HDV, assembly GCF_009914765.1. Lineage (NCBI taxonomy): Bacteria > Pseudomonadati > Thermodesulfobacteriota > Desulfovibrionia > Desulfovibrionales > Desulfovibrionaceae > Halodesulfovibrio > Halodesulfovibrio sp. MK-HDV. The sequence continues at coordinate 121,245 of NZ_WYDS01000011.1, forward strand.
GACAAATTTTTTCGCGAACTTCAGGTGCAAAAATTTCTGCGCCGCCGCCCGGCATGGCTTCTAAGCCGGCAGCTTTTAAGCGCTCTAACACTTCCTGAGTAGAAATATTTTCAAGCTCAGCAAAGTGTGCAATTTCTACAGCGGTAAATGCTTTTACAACAATACCGGGGTAGGTTTCCTTGATGCGCCCAATGGCTTCTTCAAAAAAGCTCAAAGGAAGCTTAGGGTGACAGCCGCCGACGATATGTACTTCATCGTACGGAAGACCATCTTTAGGATCGAGCTTAGCTACAATATCATCTAGGCTCAGACAAAATGCGCCCTCTTGCTCGTCTTCTTCTTTCTGGTAGGCACAGAAAAGACAGGCATTTACACAAACGTTTGTGTAATTGACGTGACGGTTAAGAACATAATACGTGGAATCCCCATGCATACGTGTACGCGCATGATGCGCCAACGCGCCAAGGGCGTTTATGTCTTCACAGGCAAACAGTTTTCTTCCGTCTTCAATGGACAGTCGATCACCGTTCATGACCTTTTCAAATACACTGCCCAATCCGAGATGGGCATAGTAACCAGCATCTAACATAATCACGGTCTCCAGATGTCTACTAAAAACAACCACGCAGCATGCGTTATGGAAAGGCAGTATCACGATGTACTGTTGTTACCGCAGTGTGAAAAGCAAATTAAAACGTTCCAATTTACCTAACAAACAAAGCACAGTATAAAAAACGTGCGGCAACTTGTGTGTGTGGTCTTCGGCGGGCTGAGTATCTGCTTGCATGCGAGCTATGTCAACCGTAAGAATAGACACAAACAAACCCCACTAAGTGCGTTACCTTTAGAACAATAAGCTCCTATATATCGGAGGTTTTTATGCAGTTAGAACTCGGCATTTCCCCCTGCCCTAACGACACATGGATTTTTTACGCCCTCGCAAACAACAAAATCGATTTACCCTTCGACATCAAAATGTACATGGCAGATGTTGAAGACTTAAATATCCGAGCACGCAAAGGCGATATCGCCGTAACAAAACTTTCAGTGGCAGCCATGACAAACTGCCTCGACGAGTATATTTTGCTCCGCACCGGTGGTGCCCTCGGCAGAGGCTGCGGTCCGATAATCGTTACAAAAAAAGACGCATGCTTCCAGTCCGCAAGAGAACCAGACAAAAAGGTTGCCATACCAGGCAAGCTCACCACTGCAAACATGCTCCTATCGCTCAACAATTCACTCAAAGGTGAACGAGTAGAAATGCTCTTCGATGAAGTCATGCCAGCAGTACAAGCAGGCACAGTAGACGCAGGTGTTGTCATCCACGAAGGACGCTTCACCTACGAAAAATTCGGGCTCAAAAAAGTTCTAGATCTCGGTCAATGGTGGGAAAACACAACAGGTCTTCCCCTGCCACTTGGCGCAATTGCCGTACGCCGCGACCTCGGTATGGACGTAGCACGTCAGCTCGAAAAAGCTATTCGTGCAAGTCTCGCATACGTACAACAGAACCCCGATGAAGCTACCGCATACATTAAAGAACATGCACAAGAAATGGACGACAGCGTCATCAAAGAGCACATAGCGACCTTCGTCAACGAATTCTCAATGGAACTCGGCGCGGATGGCGAATATGCCATCCAGCTCATGCTTGAAAAAGCATTTGAAATCGCTGGCAAGCCAATGCCAGATCTTCCTGTTTTTGTGACTGACTAGCCTGTCGTGTGTTAACAGCAAATTATGATGAACTACCTGTATACATGCCTCTTCCCACTTGTTAATGCGTACAGGGAGTGAAACAATTTGCTAAGTTCTTTAAGTGAAACTGGAGATGATAATGGTGAGCAATGAATTTCTTTTAACAACATTACTTGTTGTATTAATGCCTGGTACTGGAGTTATCTATACAGTATCAAACGGTCTTTTTGGTGGAAGACGATCCGCACTTGCAGCGGCATTAGGTTGCACCGCCGGTATTATTCCCCACCTGCTTGCAAGCATTTCTGGACTTTCTTTACTTCTTCATACGAGCGCCCTTGCCTTCCAAACGATAAAGATAATCGGAGCAGGTTATCTACTGTATATGGCGTGGGTAATGTGGCGTGACCCCAATGCCCTTAAATTTGAGAATTCTGGTAAAGAGCAAGGTGTATGGCGAGTCGCTGTAAGAGCGATGCTCATTAATATTTTGAATCCTAAACTCTCGCTTTTCTTTTTGGCTTTTCTCCCACTCTTTATTTCCGCGGAGGAAACCTCGCCAACAGTGCAGATGTTTATCTTGAGTGGAATTTTTATGGGCCTTACGCTGTGTATTTTTGCACTCTACGGACTGTTTGCTCACAGTGTTCGCTCTTACGTTATTAATTCTCCGAACATTATCAAGATGCTACAACGATCTTTTGCATTCGCTTTTGCTATGTTTGGTATAAGATTAGCAATGGCAGAGAGATAAAAGCTCGCCGGACTTCTTCCCAAATCGAGAAGTGAGCATTTATATTATTCTACTGTAGTGACTAAGAAACAAACCAAGAGAAACTAAATAATACCAAAAAGTTAGGTATAGTCGTTAAAAAACATAGCCCTTGTTATCTAAATGATAACAAGGGCTTTTTTCATAACAAAAATTTAAAAAATCCAAGTTGCTGATAAAACAGTATTTTAGATCAATAATTACTCGTTGTTTTTGGCTACAGCTTGCTGCCCATATATGCCCATACCGATGGCAAAAAGGACAAGCGCCACACCAAAGAGACCGTAGGCGCCTGTTGGACGGCTGAAAAGCACGACATCCCATACGAACGCCAACGCTGGTTGCAGAAGCATGAGAAGCCCTGCGATTGCTGCTGGCAGGTTCGGGAGCCCTTTTGATATGAACGCCCAGCCGATGCCTTGGCAGAATACACCGTAAATGATGAGATAGAGCCAGTCGCTTGAAGTTGGAATGACAAACGAATCGCCTGTTACATTCATCGATATGCCGACACTCAGAGCTGTAAGCAAAGAGATTATGCCCATGTTGGCAAATAGCGGCAGCTTTTTTTCTGTAGACTGCGACTGACGCAGACATATTATGTAACTAGAATATGATATGGCTGTAAGGATACCGAATAAAAGTCCCCAGAGGATATCTGATGATATTTCATTCAGATCAAGACCTATGAGAAGGAATAGACCTATTACGGCAAGCGGCAACGCAACTATGAGCCGTTTGGAGATTACTTCTTTGAACAGAAGTGCCCCGAATGCTGCTGTTGCGAATACTTGCAAGTTGCCGAGGATGGTTGCTAACCCGGGACCGACGTATCCGATAGCTCTGTGCCAGCATTGAAGATCAATGGCAAAAAAGAGTGCCGTCAGTATGACTAGTCCCCATATTTTTAGGGGAACAGAAAACCGCTCTCGTCTAATGACGGAAAATATCATGAGAGTTATTCCACCAAAAAATACGCGATAAAAAGCTGAGCTATCTGGTGACACACTGGAAAGCCGTACAAGTACCGGCGAAAAACTGATTATGAAGGCACCTATTGGCACCGCAATATATGGCGAAGAAAAAAACGTCTTCAACTGCTGAAGCACTACAACTCCCCTGCTTTCACAAGCGCCTGATGCGCATCCTGTTTCTTACCGCACGCTTCTAACGCACGGGCAAGCTGGAGCCATGCTCCTTTAAAGTCCGGTCGCAGTGCTGCTGCCTGTCTGGCAAGCACTTCTGCAATTTCCGGATCTTCTCCCCCATCCAGATAAATACGCGCCATTAATTCCAGCGCTACCGCGTCCTGTGGATTGTAAAGCAATGCCTGATGAAGATGTTCGCGAGCTTTGTCCGGATTTTCTTCCTTCATGCATAGACGCGCAAAGTTGCGCTCCACAAGAGGTTTGTTTTCTTCCAAAGCACGTGCACGTTCAAAGAAAGTACGCGCTGTGGCAAAGTCGCTCTCCATTTCATTCACCTGCCCAAGGCGAATGAGGGAGAAAAAGTGTTTCTCATCATGCAGGAGACAATCATCGTAATAGTCACGGGCAGCTGAAAAATTGCCGATTGTCTGCGATATGTGCCCTAAGTTGTACAAGGCCATCACATCATCTTCGTCACGGGCGAGTGCGCCTTCAAAGTGCTTACGAGCCTCTTCTGGTCGCCCTAATCCGGCGTAGCACACCCCGAGGGAATTCCACGCCATTGTGTTATCTTCATCTGCAAGCAGCGCGCGCTTATATTCTTCGATAGCACCAAAAGAATCATTCTTGGAATAAAGCTTGTCTGCACTGATGTTAAGCGCGAGAGAATCAAGAATACCGACCCGTGGAGCCGGAAGCAGCATGCCATATTCAAGTGCTTTTAAACAACATTCCAAGGCATCACCTTTACGGTAATCCAAGTATGGATAACAGAAAACACCCACTGCTGCTTCGATCCCTAAGTTCGTTAACAGACGTTCACACAGTTCATTAAAAAGAATCTGTACAAACTCCGGCTTACCTTCTGGATAAAAGCAAATAAGTGAGTTGAGACCGTATCGACCACCGATCATTTCGCTACCGAGAATGTCACGGCATTGCTGCGTGGCTTCCGCTAAAATTTGTTCCCCTGCTCCGCCCTGTACGTGCGGGATACGGGAAAGGCGGATAAGCGCAAGAGCAAAGGAATCTGTTTTTTCACGTTCTTTGGTGAAACGACCGATGAAGTCTCTGTGCTTGTAAAGACCGGTGAGCGAATCCAACTGCTCTGCCTCGTCGTTCTTTTCTACCGCTACGCCGATGCCCTTTTCTTCCGGCAACAACTTAATGGCGTCAGTCGGCTCCACAGCCCATGTGGGGTCACCCATATGCATAATCTCAGCTATGGAATCTGCTTCACGCACTTCCATAAGCACAAGCTCCCCTTTGTACAAAGGATGCCTGTTGATAAGAGAATTAGCGGGAACGCCATTGGCGTAGGTGGAATCATAACTACATGACCATACGGAAAACCGCTGCCCTTCACGTGCGCCCATAGACATTCCCACATCAACCACAACGCGGCTGACAGGAAGCACTTCACGGACAGTTCCGCCTTCATGGAGCAGACGGTTAAAACCGAGCACGTGCGGAATAGTAAGAGAATCGCTGAGGCGCTTTGCAACGCTAGCACCGATACGTGCTTTACGGAGCAGCAAACGGCTCTGCTCATCGCTTTTCAACTCAAACTGTGCTCCCTCAAAATCCTGAGGAAACGCAGCATAGCCTGCGGCAATATCGACACCTACGCGATGTTCCGTGATGGCATGAACTTTTTGGATAGACCGGAGAGTACGAACAGCTTCCGCAGCAATTTTTCTGCAGGCACTTGATGTTCCGGCAGGAACAAGGATAGCGTATTCATAATCACCGCTGTTACACACAAGAGCCTGCTCCGGTGCGACAGCCGCAAGGGCGTCTGCAAACTGCACAGCCAGCTCTTCAGCGAACAGGTGACCAAATTCTGTTTCGACAGAACGAAGTCCTGAAAGATCGAGAAGCACGACACCAACAGTGGCGCGATACTCTTCACTCCCTGCGGTACGGGGTTCTCCGGAAAGATGAAAACCTTCACGGATCATACGCAGTTCGCGATTAGCTGCATGGTGCAGGTAATCACGGGTAAACAAACCATTCTGCGCATTTGTAATGCTGGATTTCATGCCTTGAACTTTTTCAAGCGCCAGCGTTGCCACCGCGGGAAGCATAGACATGAGGGTCTTGGGCGCGCGAATGCTTACGCCTCTGGCCACAAATTGCCCATAAAATTTATTGTTCATCACAAGGGGTAACAAAAGTTTTTTCTCTTTTGCATCCCAAACAGCTTCAAGACTTTGTATCTTTCGGGGAAAATACAAACTGTATGATGAATAGTTGAGAATAGATTTAATCGATTCAGCGAGTAGATGCTCATAAGTTATGAGATCAAATCTGCTTAACTGTGTCCGCTCTGAATTCAGAATATCTATTTGCGCTTTCATAACCATTTTTTATACATAGGTTACACCACAATGAAAAGCATCGGTTGCTTTTTGCCTTATTTTCCAGAAGGCTACACCTACTGTCTGGCCTGCTTCACCTTGTGGTATTAAATAAAAAAATACGCTACCAAAATAAAAAAACACCATAACAACCTCTAGTATAACATAAAAACGAGGAGACCGCATGTCCAATCCTGTTCTTGCTGCTTTACAAGAGCGCCGCAGCATACGAAAATATACTGATCGCGAAGTTACCCGCGAAGAAATCACTGCAATGCTGGAAGCCGGTCGCTGGGCACCAAGTGGAAAAAACAATCAGCCTTTCCGCTTCATTGCGCTTCGTCCAAATGATCCACGGATTGACGGATTAGCAGATTGCACGATTTACTCACATATCGTACACAATGCAGCTCTGATGATTGGCGTTTTTCTCGACAAAAATTGCCTGTACCACGAATTAAAAGATCATCAGTCCGCTGGCGGTTGTATTCAGAATATCATGCTCGCGGCACATTCTCTCGGTCTTGGCTCTGTATGGCTTGGACAGATGATGAACAATGCTGAGCAGGTTCTTGATGTTCTGTCCCTTGATACTGACACATATGAATTCATCACATTTATTGCCATCGGCGAACCTGCACAGGAGGGAACCTCCTCACGTAAGCCGCTGGAAGATATTATGCTGGAGCAATTTTAATGCAAGTAAAAACATTCCCTTTAGGCCCGCTTGAAACAAATTGCTACGTTCTTTTCCACGAAGGAAAAGCTGTTGCAGTTGATCCTGGTGGTGAACCGACTACTGTCGTCGAGTTTTTGAAAGAAGAAGGCCTGGCCCTTACTCATATTCTTGTTACTCATTTTCACTTTGACCACTTGTACGGAATTAAAGCACTGCAAGACGCAACAGGTGCAGTCGTCATTAGTGGCACTGAAGATACTTTCCTTCTCGATTCCGAAGTTGGTCAGGGCGGCATGTGGGGATTCCCTAAGGTTCCTCCATTCACCTTTACCTCAATTGCAGAAGGCGACCACACCTTTATGGATTTAGACTGTAAAGTACTCGCCACACCGGGTCATTCCCCTGGCAGTCTTTCCTTTTTCTTCCCTGCTGCAAAGGCAGTGTTTGTAGGCGATGTATTATTCTACCGCGCCATTGGTCGTACCGACCTGCCGGGTGGTGATTTTGATGTTCTGAAAAAGTCAGTAACAGAAAAAATCTTCGCACTCCCACCTGAAACCGTAGTATATTCAGGTCACGGACCACATTCATCCGTGAACGACGAGCAAATTAACAACCCGTATTTTTCTGACTTCCAGCGCTAAAAAGTTTGTTCAGGCACTAACTTAGTGCCTGAACAAACAATAATATCAGACTGTTGATCAATCATCCGGTACAAACACAGTACGTTTGTTTTGCAGAACATTGGTCATTAGCAGCTGGTACGTTAGCGTAAGGCTAGGCGCACAAACTTAATACGGGGGTTTCATCGATCTGGAGTTATCATGACAACACACAATGAAGACACCGACACAACTGTAGCTGATTTACGAAATGCATGTTGAGGCTTGGGACTCGAGATAAGTTTTTATCTCGGCTTTCAGAAGAAGAACAGAGTCCTTCTTCTGCTTCCCGCTAAGGCACATGCTCCGCTGGAGTATGCACTGGAGAAATATCCTCAGTGGCAATGTGAAATCCAAACAGATGATGACACAGAGCTTTCAGCTTTGTGCAAGCGTGCTGCAAAGAAATAATTCTGCAGCTGCTGGAAGGAGAGATGATGAACGCACAACAATCTTTTGCCAATGCTCTTCAAATATTAGGGTGCAGCGCCCGTAAAGGTGGCAACACTGACGATGCAGCAAGACTGTTTGCCCAAGGGTACGAAGCTGCTGGTGGACAAACACAGACGCGTTTTATGCGCGACTATACCGTCCGGCACTGTACAGCATGTGAAGCGTGCGCAGTTCCCGGTAATAAAAAATGTGTGCAGGAAGGTAAAGACGACAGCTCAGAACTCTATTCTATGCTGATGGAAGCACCATCGCTGTTTATAAGCTCGCCGATCTATTTTTACCATCTGCCGTCCATCTTTAAAACGTTCATAGACCGTTGTCAGTGCTTCTGGTTCCGCCAACATAATCGTGACCCATTTGTACTTTCTCTTCCACCGAGAAAGGCATACATCTGCCTTGTTGCAGCACGTCCTGTCGGCGACCAGCTATTTCACGGTTCATTGCTGACACTAAAATATTTTCTGTCTCCGTTTAATATCAGCCTGGTAGAACCACTGCTTATTTACGGAAAAGACGGCCCTGATGAACTGGCAAATGATCCGGAAACCATTGAGCGGATTAAGGACTATGCAACGGCAGCGTACAACGACACTGTCCCTCGTTTTTCAACCCAAAAATAACGCACGGAAACCAGAACATGCATAGTGTTTTTGCTTTACTCAAGAGTACTGCCGCGTTTCTGGGATTAGATGAAACCCGATGCGTTTCATGCTTTGCGCCCTATAGTCCGGTGAAGGAAATGTCATTTCGTTCATTGTACGAAGAAAAGAGCGCTCTGCCTGATAAAACAGAATACACAAAAAGGCTCCATCACCAGTGGAGCCTTTCACCCCAACTTTGCCCAGATTGTCTGCGCCACTTGGCGCCCCGTTCTCAAGGCTATTGTCCAGATTGCGGCATGCTATACGCAAAAGCGGTCGGTGCCCCGTCCCGCTGCTCTACCTGTATGATTACTCCACCGCCGTGGACACACATAACATTCTACGGTGCCTATGAAGGCATCCTGCGAGAGCTGCTTCTTAAACATAAATTCCACGGCAGACTTGATGCAGGGCTCACACTTGCCCGCTTGCTCGCAGCTATATATTCACCTCGAGAAACTCCTCCTGCCGCAGTTGTACCAATCCCGCTCCATGAGTCCCGTCTTCTCCATCGCGGTCATAACCAAAGCATGTTATCCGCAAAACTCATCGCACAAAAAATTGAAGCTCCACTTTTGCCGGATTTACTTCGCCGAAATCGTGAAACAGCTCCACAGGCAACTTTAAGTAAAAAAGAACGCAACCAGAACCTATCCGGCGCGTTCACTGCAACTATCCCCACCTCATTCCAAAATGCTCACATTCTGCTTGTGGACGACATTGCCACAACAGGCTCAACCTTACGACAGGCCGCGAGAACTCTTCTTGAAGGCGGCGCTGGCTCTGTTGAGGTTGCCATCATGGCTCGAACACCTGAGCCAGAAAATGTGATCAAAAAATAGAATCAACTAACACACCAGATTTACAAGCTAATTATGTAAAAACGCTGATTTTTTTCTGCCTTCTGTCAGACAGGTGACACATATTTTGTCTTTTTATTTTAGTAGTGACACGAATATCCAATTCGTATAACCACGACATAGGTGTTCACTTATATCTCTTTTTCCAAAGTAATAGGAGCAGTTATGCGCACTACCATTCTTACCTTTATTGCCTTTATGCTTGTTGCCAGTCCGGCTTTTGCCCACTTCGGCATGGTTATTCCTGATTCGAATGTTGCCACTCAGGAAACACGTAGCACCAACTTAACGATTTCTTTCTCCCACCCGTTTGAAGGCGCAGGCATGAAGCTTGAAAAGCCGAAACAATTTTTTGCTATCGCAAACGGTAAAAAAATCGACCTGCTCCCTACTCTCTCCACAACAAAAGTTATGGATCAAGAGGCATGGAAAACTGCATTCCGCTTCAAACGTCCGGGCGTATACCAGTTTATTTTGGAACCAACACCATACTGGGAACCGGAAGAAGACTGCTTCATCATCCATTATACAAAAACATATGTTGCAGCATTCGGCTCTGAAGAAGACTGGGATGCTCCGGCAGGACTGCCTACAGAAATTATTCCGCTCACTCGTCCTTACGGGTTATACGCAGGCAGCAGTTTTACCGGTCAGGTTCTGTCAAACGGCAAGCCCGTAGCAAATGCAGAAATTGAATATGAACTCTACAACAAAGATGGCTTTACAGCACCGACCGAACATCACGTAACCATGGTTACCAAAACAGACAGCAACGGCGTATTCACTGTTACCTGTCCAAAAGCCGGATGGTGGGGATTTGCAGCACTCACCACAGCAAATTATACTCTTACTGCACCTTCAGGAGAAGAAAAGCCTGTAGAATTAGGTGCAGTTACATGGATAAAGTTCGACAATTTTAAAAAATAAGACTTTTTTTGGAGCACCTCTGCTCTTGACTCATGCCTTATTATAGTTACATGGTACGGGATATCTATTTACATGGAGAATTGTATGAAAATGATCCGCCTAATTGCCTTACTCCTAATCCCAGTCATAGCCGCCGTTTTTGTTTTCGGCATGGCAGACTTCGCAGAAGCCAAGCGTTTTGGCGGGGGTAGGTCATTCGGCAGTAAGCCGATGTTCAGCAAAAGCTTTTCTAAGCCCGTACCTAAGGCTCCGCTGAACCAAAACAAATCCGCACTTTCCAGCTCCGCGCAACCGCGCAGGGGTCTCTTCGGTGGCATGGGTGGCATGTTCGGCGGTCTTCTCGCCGGTACATTGCTTGGCTCAATGCTCTCCGGTGGAGGGTTTGGCGGCATTGGTTTCTTTGATATTATCTTGTTTGGATTGGCGTTCCTATTTCTCCGCAAAATGTTCCGGTCTCGAAGGATGGAATCGCGACAATCTGCCTACCAAGGCGGAGGGTCAGCGAATTACAACCAGCAGCAAGCATATACACCACCTGAAGACAATTATTCAAACATGCAACGACAATCTCAGGATGCATGGTCAAGTCTACGAAGCACACCTGCGGGTGGCGGTCATGCACAAGACGTGCAGCCAGAGGTAACCACTCCGGCCGGATTTGATACTGACGACTTCCTTAAAGGTGCTAAGGTGGTATTCAACCGCCTGCAGCAGAGCTGGGACAGCCGAGATCTTGATGACATTAAGCAGTTTACAACCCCTGAAGTCTACGAGTCTATTAAACAGCAGATTAAAGAAGACCCTGAACCATCCCGTACTGAGGTTCTTATGTCTAACGCCCGCTTGCTCGAAGTTAAAGACGAGACAGACGGCCTTCTTGCCACTGTCTACTTTGATGTTCTCATGCGCGAAGATCAATCAGCGCAGAACCCTGAGCAGGTACGCGAAGTATGGCATTTCTTTAAAGCCCACAAAGACGACTCCATGTGGCTTCTCGACGGTATTCAGCAATTAGAAAACTAGTCGACATCCACTGACAATACGAGAAAAGGGGAAGCATATGCTTCCCCTTTTTGTTTTCTATACTGCTACGATGCAGTTAACTCGGGCTTTTTAAAAATCACGCCCTGCTGTGCAGCAAATTCTCTAAGCTCCGCTGCGGAATGTACACATAGCTTATTCATAAGATTAGAACGGTGCTTTTCAACTGTTTTTATACTTACCACAAGCATATCTGCAATCTCTCTACTCTTATAGCCTTCTGCCACAAGCTGAAAGATCTCTTCTTCACGCGGTGTCAATTCAGCCAGTGGTGATCCACCGTCGTTTGTCGCGCCTCCGTTCAAATATCCCCGAATGACATTGTTTGCCACTCCCGGAGAGATGTAGGTCTTTCCGTCTAATACGCTTGTGACCGCAAGTAGAAATTCTTCACTTGTAGCATCTTTAAGAATGTAGCCATCGGCTCCGGCAGACAACGCAGAATGAACATAATCGTTAGCATCATACTGTGTGATTACGAGAATTTTGATGTGAGGAAGAGTACGCTTAATTATTTTAGTTGCCTTTAAGCCATCCAGCTTCGGCATTGACAAGTCCATCAATACCAAATCTACGGTCAAGGTTTCACATAGTTCTACAGCTTGATACCCGTCGCCTGCTTCTCCTACCACAACAAAGTTTTCAAATGACTGTAATAATGATTTCAGCCCTTCACGCAACAACACATGATCTTCAGCTAAAACAACATGATACAACGATTCCATTAAAACGCCTGCCTTTAGGTTTTACCCCCAATGTACACACACTAATAGCCTAAGCGCCTGTCTATTCCATGCGCTAACTATCTTCAGTTGCTACCCTTATATGAGTAGTAATCAGACTATACCCTACCATAAAAATACGGACACTCTCAACACAAAAATACAGCATGCGCCTAATTCACGCATCACGAACAATATGGTCTATTTTATATCAGAGTAGGAGAGTATCCGCGGGATCTCACAACGACTGCGGATATATGGTAATTCGTCTAACTTTCGATAGTAAGGATGGCTTTATGAGAGAAACTGTAACTCGCGTGACACAAAACATGGTTCTTGGTGCAAGACAATCTAAATGGGTAGCAGAGCAAATCGGTAAACCTTACCCTACAATGATGCGTGAATTAAATCCGTATGACCAAAGTGCTAAACTTGGCGCGGATACTCTACTCGACATCATGCGTGCAACCAAAGACATTACAGCCCTTGAATTTATGGCAAAAGAGCTTGGTTACGAACTTAGTCCGGTTCAACTTGAACTAGATCACCCCTTCACCGACGAGTAATCAACACATTTTTCATGTTCTACTGCCAGACGATTTGATACAATCGTCTGGCAGTTTCTTTTTATAGGCTCACACAAACGCTTACGTATCGGAGTGGTTATGCAAAAAACAATTCTTATTGCAGATGATCGTCCTGAAATAAGAACGCTTGTACGTATCACTCTTGCCAGTGACGGATTCAACGTTGCCGAATGTAAAAGTGCACCGGAAGCCATCTCCTTGGCAAAGGAGCTGGCTCCACATCTTATCCTTATGGATATTGATATGCCGGGCGAGTACAACGGTATTGTTGCTACCAAAATGCTCGCCGCGAATCCTGAAACGAAAAATTGTCCTGTAATTATGCTTACAGCATCGCGGGACGCAATTAAAGCCTGTATCGAATCCGGTGCAGTCGCCTACCTCACAAAGCCTTTCAGCCCCATCGATTTATTAAAACACGTACAGCAATTTGCGCGCAATAGTTAAGACTATAACAGCAACGCATTCCTCGTATCCACATCGCTTTGTGGTAAAATACCCGCTATACCTGCTATTCTCATAGTACATATCCTAGAGTGGCGCATATTATTAGAAGACAGCTTCTCTTTTTCAAAGCTGTTAGCAATAATGTGCCCATGCAAACTTTCTTTGAAGGATACACGCTATAGTCTAAAAACAACACCTGCGAGCTGGAAGTAAAAGAAGCATATGCTCAGCTTATTAAATATGCTGAAGACTTGCATACGACCATCAACCTGCTCAAAGATTCTCATCTTGATCTGGAGATGGCGTACGTAGATACCGTAAACAGGTTGGCACAAGCAGTTGAATACAAAGATGAAGCAACCGGTCACCACGTCTTACGTATATGCTTTTTCAGCGCCATTCTTGCCCATTCACTCGGGCTTTCAAACGAAAAAGTACTTAGAATTTACAACTCAGCAGCGATGCATGATGTTGGTAAAATCAGCATACCGGATTCCATCCTTCTAAAACCCGGGCCATTAACTACAGAAGAATTTGAAATAATGAAGACCCACACCACGGTGGGGGCAAAACTGCTTGCAAATTCAAAATCCAGCCTCTTGGAAACCGGACATATTATTGCGCTGAATCATCATGAACGATGGGATGGAACGGGATATCCAAATGGACTTACGGACACAAATACTCCGATTGAAGGCCGTATTGTCGGACTAGTTGATGTGTATGATGCGTTACGCTCCGAGCGACCGTATAAGAAACCATACTCCATGGAAAAAACCACAGCCATTATTCGCAACAGTTCCGGAAAACATTTTGATCCAAAACTCGTTAAAGCCTTTTTTGAAAATCTTTCACGCTTTGCGCATGTTGATGAGATTTTACGCAACCCAGACCAACAAGATATTGAAATTTTGTTTAAGGAAGTGCTCCCCGATTGCACGCTAACCCACAGTTCATCTATTACAACCATTTTATGACGTCAGGCAACGCTGTATGCAGACAGAACCAAAAAAATACATACTGATTGCTGTATCTGAATCAAAAGCAGCAGCACAGCTAAAAGAAGGGATAGAATCAACATGCGGTATACCCTGCCTCGTTGCGACAACCTCTTCCGAAGCCTTCAGTATGGCCTCACGGTACAGTGACCAGCTACCGCTTGCTATTCTAGACACTTCTTTAACGGGCATTTCTGAAAATTTATTCTACGTAACTGCGGAACATAGCATTCCGACTCTGCTCCTTACTGACAACTACACCGAAGCATGTGCCTCCTGCACATTGTCCCCGACAATTATCGATGCAGTGCTCAAAAGCAGCGATCTTGTCGCGAATGTTATCGAGGTCGTACAGCGCCTGCATCAAAATAGAAATACAGAAGTTCTGATCGTCGACAGCTCTGCATCCGTCCGGCACTATCTGTCATATGTCGTTTCGAACTATATGCTGAACCCGCGAACAGCACCCTCCGGCAAAGACGCTCTGGCTCTGCTGGAACATGAAAAGTTCCCGCTCATCCTCATTGACGCTCACCTTAGTGATATGCCCGGTGTCGAACTCACGCGTTTGATACGTAAAAAACATCCGCCGGAACTTACATCCATCATAGGGATTTCTGGAAATTCAGATCTACATATCTCCGCCATGTTTCTAAAAAGCGGTGCCAGCGACTTTTTGAATAAGCCGTTCAAACGAGAAGAGCTCTACTGTCGTATGATACAGAATCTAAAAATGACGGAACTGCTCTATTATTTGGAACAACTGAATGCGCTTAAAAACAAAATGCTCGGCATGGCAGCCCATGATTTAGTCACGCCCATCACCGGCGTACAGGGACTCTCTTCTATTCTTAAGGAAGGATACGCAGGTGAATTGACAAAACAGCAGAAAGAAATTGCTCAGGCAATATTTTCAGCCAGTAACGACATGCTCACCCTTGTTACTGACATTCTGGATGTTTCAACAATCGAAAGCGGACTGCTTTCCATCAAAAAAGAACCTATTCAACTGAATGACATTGTAGCTCGGAGACTCGCTTTTGCCGGACTCACTGCGGCTCGTAAATCAATTGCTCTTCATCACAACCTCGAACCGCTGGTGGAAATCCACGGCGACCCTAAACGCATAGGACAACTACTCGACAATCTGCTATCCAACGCTATTAAATTTTCTGATCGTGAAACAACAATTCACATCAGCACAAAAAAAATAGAAAACAACATTCTGCTGATTATAAAAGATGAAGGGCCCGGAATAGCAGAGGAAGAGCTCGAACAATTGTTCACACCATTCACTAAAGGCGCAGCCTCACCAACCGGAGACGAACCAAGCCACGGTCTCGGATTACACATAGTAAAGCGTATTGCTAGTGCCCATAATTGTAGTGTAGATGTAGCAAGCTCTCTGGGCAACGGCACACAATTTACCGTCAGCTTTCCTTTGGAAGCTGCTTCAAGCTAACTTTTTCCACCCAACATTATATGATACCTAATCTCTCAACAGTGACTGTTCCGGAAACGTTGAACAACACACGCCTTGATGGTGCACTTTCTCTATTTCTTCCTGAATCCGGTATGCGCGTGCGCAGAAGAGTTTTCGAAACCCATACGGTTCTCGTTAACGGTATCCCACGTTCAAAAGGGTATTCGGTCTCCACTGGTGATCAAATTCTGCTCGTTGAAAAAACAGTTCCGAAAAGCATAAAACAAGAGACCTCCACAACGAAAGCGTGCGTTTCGGACGACAGTGCAGAGCTTAAAAAGCAGTTACATATAGTGCATGAAGATGCTCATTTTGCAGCAATTTACAAGCCGGGCGGACTACATACCGCAGCTATATCAGGAAAGAGTTCACCCAATCTCGAAGCGGAATTGCCAGCCCTGTTTGCCCATCACACGACGTCTGAAGATCCGCTGCCTATCCTTGTAAACAGACTCGATTGCCTGACCTCGGGGATGGTCATGGCTGCAAAGTCAGAAGCCGCAGCAGCCATGTTCAAAGAAATTGAAAACGCCGGTGCTGTAGAAAAAATATACATTCTTCTCGTGCATGGCTCCGTGCCCGCTCCCCTGCATGTGACCAACAAGCTTGATATGGCAAAACGCAAGGTAACAAAGGTATTGCCCGAAGCAGATACCGACCCGCTTCGTCACACAATGTTTCTTCCCCTGTTGGAAACCACTATTCCAGACGCCCCTTCCAGTTCAGCAACGCTCCTTATGGCTGCAATAAGCAAAGGGGCGCGCCACCAAATTCGTGCTCACATTGCTTCCCAAGGATTTCCCATCGTCGGAGACCCGCTCTACGGCCCCCCTCAACCATGTGCTGAAATAGCACCTCAGACCATGTACCTTCACCACTACCAAATAGAACTTGGCTCCTTTTCTGCCATGTGTCCTCCAATATGGAACGCATGGGAACAATGGAAAGGATCAATTCCTACTAAATAATCAGTGTGTTATAAAAAAATATAAATTTATTGCATTTTTTAATTGAAAAAGATTTTCAATTTCAATATAAAGGATTCAACCCGAACATAGTTGGCTGAAAACAAATATGAAATTACACATCACCATTACTCCTTCACAGTCCACCGGACCGTCTCCCCAACGACGGTCCGGTCTGTATTCATCAAGAACTCCCGAAACATACGACGTCTACTGTAGATAGCTGTTGTATTTCCATACAGCAGCATAACCAAACAGGAGACAAGATTATGGCATCAGTATTCATTACGTACGGTTCAACTACAGGCAACACAGAATACGTTGCAGAAAGCATTCAACGTACACTGGAACAAAGCGGTCACGAAGTAACCATTGAAGATGTTGCAGACATCAAAGTTACGGACCTGGCTAAAGCCTATGATCTTTGCTGCCTTGGATGTTCCACGTGGGGTGATGATGAAATCGAACTACAGGATGATTTTATCCCCGTATTCGAAGAAATCGAAGGCATTGACCTTGCTGGTAAAAATATCGCCTGCTTCGGTTGTGGCGACAGCAGCTACGAATATTATTGCGGCGCAGTAGATGCAATTGAAGAAGCATGCAAAAACGCAGGCGCTTCCGTATTTGCCGAGTCACTCAAAATCGACGGTGATCCAAAGGCCGAACAAGCAGACATTGATGCATGGGTAAAAGACCTCATTGCTAAATTAAACGCATAGCATAAAGGGGTGTCCTATGAATCAATCGCTAAGCATCAGCTCTTGTCATCATGCGCAAGCAATCCGAAATTTCTTTAAGAAGACACGGATACTTAAAACTGAACGTCCTTCCCCATACACGGACAAAACCCCGCAGCATGATGACATTGAACAAAACCCATAAAAAAGGGGAACAGGTAATGCTACACCTGTTCCCCCCTTCTACAAAACAAGAGACATGATATGAGTAAGCGAAATATCTTTGAAACAATTGCCTTTGTCTCCACTATCGTAGCTTTGCAAATTGCAGCAGCAAATCTGATGCTGTAACAGCAAGCATATACAAATTTCTACGCTGGGCTTACCCCAGCCGGAGCTTCAGCTGGTGCATTAACTCGGTCTCTTCACTGATGCGCACCAGCTCTCCGGCTACACAAGCTCTGCACTTTAGCACCCCTTGCTCCCGCGGGGGTGCTTTTCTTTTGCCTCCGGCGGGGCTTTGACGAGCCTCCGGCGACCGCCTATCAGCGGGATTGCGGGACTTGCCTCCGGCGGCTTAAGAACCCTTTTGGTAAAGGGCTTCTTAAGAATCTCCTAAAACTTTTATCTGCGAGGCCTGCACGTTTTTTACGTACCCTCGCGGCTTATACGCCACTACCTTTCGAGAAATAAAACGAACTGTTCAACATACCTAGAACAGCTCGTTTTTTGTTTATCAAGTCAGTGGAGTTAAGCCGCGTGAAAACATTATCAGCGTATATTTCATCGCATAGTAAAAAATTTTTGAAGGCCTTTGACCGTTAACGAGTCTTCGAGTTTTACGGACGAAGAGAGTGTAACGGGTCTGGGGGAAACTTTTTTTAAAAAGTTTCAGCCCAGCCGTCGGAGACATAAAAAAGTGTCGCAGACAACAATTACTACGATACACAACACACGACAAACTCAATTAAAAAAACTCAACCACAAAAAACAGGCTGTGGAGTTAACCACAGCCTGTTTCATTTTATTACGTAGAGAGATTGCTAGTTCCAGATGTACGATGCACCGTAGACAACGACGAATACGCCGATGCCGAATTTAATGCTCATACCAAGGGACTTTCCATAAAAGGCGCCTTTTGACGCGATCATGGCTTCGCTTAAATTTCTGCCATGTGCAATTTCAAAAACAAGACACCCTGCGTATGAACCGCCTAGGGCTCCGATAAGGGCACCGAATCCGAAAAAAAACGGAGCACCGATAATAGCGCCACAGATGGCACCAATGATACCGCCCAGGTTCCCTTTCTTTGATCCGCCATATTTTTTGGCTCCCACAAGCTGGGAAATAAACTCGAGTGCTTCACCAAGCAACACAAGCCCGCCGGTAATTACAAAGAACATGGTGTTCATATCCACAGATTCTGCGGGATACATGAACTTCCATAAAACTAGCATGCCCATAATCAAAAAGTTTGCGGGCATGCTCAGAAAATGCAGGCCGAGAAACGCGACCATCAGAGCTGTAAAAAACAACTGCAAAAACTGTTTCCACTCAATATTCCTTATTCTCGTTTATCTACCACTCGCTGCGCCTTGCCTTCTGATTTTGGCAGACTATTATGCTGAACAATTTCAACACGCGGTGTGATAAGAATTTCACTACAAAGCCTTGAGGCAATTTTACGTTGCAACCCTTGCAGTACACGCATGTCATCTACAAAGTGTTCATCTTTAATTTCCACTTTTACGCGCAACTGGTCTATAAAATTCTCACGCTCAAGCTCAATTACATAGTTCTCACCCACTTCATCAAATTCCATAAGCACGCGTTCGATCTGCATAGGGTAAATATTAACCCCTTTAATAATAAGCATATCGTCTGCACGGCCTAGAATTCTATCAATGCGTCTATGCAATCTGCCACAAGGACATTCGTCAGTAATAAATCGAGTAAGGTCTCTGGTACGGTAACGAATAATCGGCATGCCGTTACGGCACAAGGTTGTCATAAGCAACTCGCCAATTTCTCCATCCGCCACAGGCTCTAATGTATCGGGATTCACAATTTCAGGAAGAAAAGCATCTTCCCAAATATGCATACCATTCTGTTCTGTACATTCAAAAGCTACACCCGGTCCGTTCATTTCTGAAAGACCGTAGGAGTTGTATGCCTTTGCACCGAGTAATTCTTCAATACGCTGACGTGCTTCTTCCGTATGCGGTTCTGCACCTGTTACAATAATACCCAATGGTAAATCATCCGGCGTCATGCCCATGTCGCGCAGTGCTGCACCCAAGTATAGAGCATAGGAAGGAATAATGTGCGCAGCATACGTGTTGAAATCTTTCATCAACTTGAACTGACGCTTTGTATTACCCGGCCCAGAAGGCATAGTAAGACAACCTAACCGCTCCGAACCATAGTGCAGGCCGAGACCACCGGTGAACAGTCCGTACCCTGTCATATTCTGGAATACGTGCTCTGCACGAACACCCACCATATGAAGACAACGGGCTACGAGATCAGACCAGTTATCGAGGTCACTCTGCGTGTAATGAATAACGGTCGGAGAACCTGTTGTACCGCTGGATGCGTGCATACGCACAATATCTTTTAGCGGAACGGTGTTCATTTTATCCGGATACTGGGCACGGAGATCATCTTTAGTGGTAACTGGCAGCTTGCGCACATCTTCAACACTCTGAATTGAATCAGGCGTAATTCCCATTTCATCGAATTTATTTCGATAAACTGGAGCCTTGCCAGCCTGAGCTATAGTTGTGCGTAAGCGGGCAACTTGTGCCTGTTCGATTTCTTCCCGTGACCAACCTTCTGCCGGATCAAAGTATACCATTCTACAACCCCTTATTCTCTAAATGAGGGGGGATTATACGTAGCTAACTGATGATGTCAATTTCGGCATTGTCGAAATTCAATTTTTATTCAATATTCTGTGATGCTTTAAGAAGGCCGAAGCATCCTGCGAGCATCATATCGCCACCGGGAGCAATCATAACGCCCTGCCCATCAAGAATCGAGCGCTTTGGTCCAAGCAAGTATGTTGGGAAAAACCCTTCAGCTTCATCCGGTAATTCAAGGTACATACACCCATGACCACCAGCATCGCGCACCATATCGTCAGTAAGCCAACCTCGACGAAATTCTTTTAAGTCGTGGATCAACTCTTCCTTAGACAACATGCCTGTGTGGTGTTCATAGACACCGTAAATTTTTTCCTGATACACGAGGAAAGCAGAGATATGACTGTTGCCGACATTCACAACTGTAACGCCAGTACGCCAGCTACGCTGCGCCACTTCCGGAACATACAATGCACCGAGTACTGCCGCCGAAGCACTGTCAGCTACGCATCCACCACCGGTTGCCTTCTGAATTGTGGCAAGTCGGGTAAGAGCTGCGGTAGGCTTTCTATATAGTAAGGAATATGGATTGCCTTCATGACGGGTCAAAAGATCATTCCACATACGGAATCGACCGATTCTATTTCCTTCGTCCTCATGCACACCGTGATCCTGAGCTGCTATGATCACTTCATCTGGATTCGGCAAGCCTGCCATTCCGAGGTACGCACTCCACCAGCCCGCATTATAGTCGCAAAGCTCAATAGGAACGTAGTCGGAAGGACAGCTATCACAAATAGTAACGCCAATTGCTGCCACACGTTTAGGATCATCGTTCAACGCGTAAGCAGCTTCCGGATGAATAGCCACATGAAGACCTGCATCAAGATGCTTTTTCATTGCACCAAAGAAACCGCCCCCCATATTGGAGCCAAACATATAAATATCACGCTTGGCATTGGTAAGCTCCATGATACGTTTTGCAATCATTTTTGCTGGAGACGGCAGAACAAACTTACTGCAATTTTCCAATTCAACATCATCGCGGTAATACAAAACGTCCTGAGTTCCGCTACCAATATCAAGAAAGAGAGTCGATTTCATATAAATGCTCCAATGGAGTTATGTAACGTAGGATAAGCAATCTTGCTCTTGCAAAAAACAGCATTTTTTACGCTTCGATATGCAAGACCATTCAGGTATCTAATTTCATGCATCACAAAAAGCTAGAAATTTTGTGTATCCCTAAAAAGTGCTTCAGAGATGAGGAACTACAAACATACTATTTAATCAGCTACATAGACTAACAATATGTTTTTCAAGATATAAATGCCTTTTTAAAAAATGCAAAAAAGACAAAAAAACGCTTGCAAAGCACCGCCGTTCCGCATAAACACTTTTCCGCGCTGAGGAACAACACCTTAGCGCACCCCTCAGAACAACGCGTAAGCGAAGTTCAAATAAGTGCCCAGGTGGTGGAATTGGTAGACACGCTATCTTGAGGGGGTAGTGGGCTACGCCCGTGGGAGTTCGAGTCTCCCCCTGGGCACCATGCACTTAGGAAAAGATCATACGAAAGTATGATCTTTTTTTTTGCTTTTTTTCTACTCAAGACTTTTCACGAAAATGCTGCGTTCCATTTCTCTTCAAAAATAGAGACAACGTTATTCAACCGTTGCTATCACATATTTTTAGA